>PKWS01000325.1 GCA_003132105.1 Desulfosporosinus sp. | reverse complement strand
TTTCCAAATTCATAATGATCTGCCCTCCTCAAGGCCCAAACCAGTGCAAGTCTTCATGAGGAAAGAACATCGCTTTAATAAATTCGTTCATAAATAAAGGGTGTTCTCCCATGTTGAGCACCTCAATCTTGGAAAGCACTTGCCCCAGCTCTTGCTGGAGTTCCTCTGAAACCAGGACCATGCGAGCACCATCTCCAGCGGCATTGCCAACAGGAGTAATTACATCTGGGTGATAATCAGGTAGAAGCCCTATGGTAATCGCCTGGTCAAGCGGTAAATAGGTACCAAAGGCCCCAGCTACATAGACACGGTTAATCCTGTCTAGAGAAATACCAAAATCGGAAGCCAAAACCGCCGCAGCGGCATAAACCGCTGCTTTCGCTTTTTGCAACTCCCCAATGTCCGTAGTGGTTAACCCTATCTTATTCTCGTTAGGCAAATCAAGGACATAGGCCAGCTGTTCTTTAATCAAGCCGTTCGGTGCTAATAAATGACCGCGTGAATCAACAATTCCCCGTTTCAAGAGCCCCGCTAACAGACTAATAGCACCACTCCCACATAACCCGAGCGGTGGAAGGTGGTGAATCGTCCGAACGACAGTATCCGACGAAGATAAATTAACTTCATCAATCGCCCCCGGCTGGGCTTGCATACCACACTCTAAAGCTCCCCCCTCAAAAGCTGGGCCAGCACTTGTGGAGGTAACCAGAATCCGATCTTTGTTCCCTAAGGCTACTTCGCAATTCGTTCCCAAATCCATATACAAGAACGGTTCCGGGGAATGAATAACGCCTGTGGCCAAAAGCCCTGCCAGAAGATCACTTCCGACAAATCCTCCCACAAGGGGCAACACCTCCACTAAAGTCGTCGGCTCAAGTAAGAGTGGAACCTCTCCCCCAAGGTCGACAATCCTCAACGTTAATCCCCCTGTAAGTACGGGAACAAACGGATATTGGCTTAACGACAAAAGTTCTAAACCTAAAAAGGAATGATGCATAAAAGTGTTGCCAACAATAACGATCCGTAAAACATCCCCACTTTGCCAACTAGAACCTTGCAATAAGGTAATCAACAACTCATTGAGGCCATGAAAAAGTGTTTCGCGTAATTCCCTTAGGCCGTCAGTAGAATTCACACCATAATTTATACGGGTAAGCACATCTGCCCCATATAGGGCCTGTGGGTTGGGAACTGCCGCTGAACGCAAGAGAGTCTGGTCTTTTAGTTCATGCAAATATCCTGCCAAAGTAGTTGTTCCCAAATCAACAGCAATTCCCAAAGCCCGTTTTGACGTTCCATAGTCTCGGCGGGGAGGATACGAACTTAAATCAAGGACCTTAGCGGATTCTTTGGCCAAAGGGACCCAGGCCCGCAAACCATCGGTCGGAATCCGAATCGTAACGTCACGACCTACTCGTGTTAAACAAGCTAAACGATACCCCTTTGCGATTAACTCAGTTCCGAGACTAAGCTTTTCCGAAACGGTTAATTGGCTTAATGCTTCCGTTTTTTGTTCAGAAATAATTAGACATTTTCCGCAAGCTCCGTTCCCTGTACATAGAAAAGTGATCGGCAAGCCAACTTTCCGTGCACCTTCCAAAACAGTTGTACCAGGAGACACCGTAACCCTAACATCCATAGGCAGAAAGCGTATTTCACAGTTCATGACTACTTACACCTCAACAGACGAATCAGGTATTCAAGATTTTGTGGATCAGAGTCTAAAGGAATTTCACACCCGGTACCAAGGATGTAACCAGCCTTCCGCCCCTGTTTAATGCCCCCATCTAACGCCTCAGCCATCTGATCCCGCCTCCCATTTAAAAATAGCAACGGGTTAAGATTACCACACACTGTCTTATTGGAGAGAACCTGTAAGGCTTGACTAAGATTAACTGGCGAATCTATCGTAACCAAATCAATCTCTAACTCTGCTATTGACTGTAAAATCGCAGTCACATTTCCTGTAATTTGTAGCCAATTAGCTCCTGAATATTTACGTTTCAACTCAGTGAAAATTGCTTGTAAACGAGGATGTATGAAAGCTTGAAATACTTCTTTGGGAAAAATATTAGGTGATGCCGACGGCTCACTAATCATCACGCCATGAGCCCCAACTGCGAATAAAGCTTCGGCGAACGTTTGGGTAACTTGCGCTGTAAAACCTAGAAGTCTAGTAAATCCCTCTGGTTCGTCAATCAATAAGTAGATCAAGTTTTCAATCCCAAAAATTTGGGATGCTATAGTGGTTGGCCCCAAGACCTGTCCCACGACAAAGTGCTCCCCACCGTCTTGTTCTAAAAGCATTTGACACGCCTCTAAGAGAACGGGCATACGCCCTGAAGAATAAGGATCCGGAATCGACAAATTTTTAACCTGATGCCAATTGTCTAGTAAAGGAGATTTAATATGTGGATACGCATTAAGGGCAAACGTAATTTCCGTTCCGAGGGCTTCGGCCTCGACACAAAAATCCAAAGAGGAAAAAAGAAGATCGTTCTGGAAGCGTTTAGCCGCTGCCAATTGGGAAGATGCTAAAACTTCACTTTTAGTCAAATAGTCCGGTAAGGCAATTCCCGCTGAAGTTGCGGCAAATCCGGAAATTTGAAAAAAAAGCGGAAGCTGATCGATCTGGTCAAAATGAATAGCCGCTAGGACCCGTTCTAAAGATTTCATTTCCTTTCCTTTCCTTTTCTCCCTGCAAATAATGCAGGGCCGCAAAAGCATCTTTGGCAACGTAATCCACTGCAAGTTCCTCGGCAGTTGCATGTTGCAAGGCTGCCCCGCCGGCTACAATTTTAACGGTCAACCCTTCTCGGTCGACTAACTCTTTAATTTGACGTACATAAGGCATAACCACCGTAATTAAACCCGAAACAAAAATATAATCCGCCTTTTCCTCACTTGCACATTGCACAAACTTAGCGGGTTCTACATCTTTACCTAAGTCTACAACACGGTACCCCGCCGTTCTTAAGATAATTCTGACGACATGTTTACCTAGTTCATGGACATCCCCTTTTATAGTACCCAAAACGATTGTAATATTATTTACGTTCAGCTCAGGAGTGGTTAGATGTTTTGTTACGACCTTATCCATGACGTCCATCATAGCACGCCCCGCTAACATAATCTCCAGTAAATTGAAATCATCCGAGGTGCACTTAACATCTAATGCTTGTAGCGCAGGCAAAAGACCAGATTGTACAATTGTGTATACATCTGTCCCTTCGGCAATTATTGTTTCAGCATAAACCACCGCATCTTTATTATTACCCGCAATGACTGCCTGGACTAGTGTTGCTAATTGTAATGCCATTTTACGGACTTTCCTTTCGAATTTTTTCTTCATCATATAGCGATCAAGTATTAAACGCAAGGAATACCAAACTTTAAACTAAGAAAGCNNCGAGCTAAACGTTGAATACCCTCATCAATGATCTCGGGAGTTGAACAGGAGTAATTCAAACGCACCTCGGATGTCACACGTCCATCCGGATAAAATAACACACCTGGTACATAGAGAACATTTTGTCGAATGGTTTCTTGAACGTAGTCAAAACTGTTATTTATCTTTTTGAAGCGTGCCCAAAGAAAGAGCCCTCCCGAGGGAATAATCATCTCCACCTCGTCTCCTAAGTATTTTTGGAGGGCCCTAACCATTGACATTCTGCGTTCTTTGTAANNTTCTTTGGTTTGACAAAGGTGGTTGATGATATCGGCGTTCGCGACAACATAACCCACCCTCAGTCCAGGAGCAAGAACTTTTGAAAAAGTACCTAAGTAAATTACATTATCCCCTAGTTCTATTAAATTAGGGTATCTCTCTCCTTCAAATCGCAATTCACCATAGGGATTATCTTCAACAACCAGCAAATCATAAGCCTGTGCCACACGCAACAGTTCAATCCGTCGTTCAAGCCCCATAATTTTTCCAGAAGGATTTTGATAATTGGGAATAAGGTACAAAAACTTTGGTATGGCTAATTTCAGCATTTTTTCCAGTTCTTCTGGAATAATCCCCTGCTCATCACACGGTATCATCATCATCTGAGCCCTAAACGATTGAAAAGCCTGAATCGCTCCTATATAAGTAGGCGTCTCTACAAAAACAACATCCCCCGGATCAAGAAAGGTTTGCGCTAATAAACTCAACCCTTGCTGGCTACCCGTTGTCACCGCAATCTCCTCGATTGTGGCAGGGTTGCCATTTCGCTTATGCTGCTGTGCTAACCACTGCCTAAGGGGTGGATGACCTGCCGTTTGAGCATATTGCAAGGCTGATTTTCCTTGCTCTTCAAAAACACGTTGAAAACAGCGCTGCAATGCTTGATCCGGAAATAGTTCTAACGCAGGTAATCCCCCTGCAAAAGAAATCATACTGGGGTTCTGCGCTGCTTTTAACATTTCTCCGATAAAACTTTCTCCTAACTCTTCCATCCAACTCGCGTACTGCATCAGGTTTCCTCCTCAAGTTTTTCCCAAGGTTCTTCATTATTTCCAAGTGTTTAATAGTGTATTGTGTATATAATTCGTCTTTCTAAAATAAACTCCTGCCCCTCAGAAATAATAACCTCTCATTTTAATTGGATACAATAAATTATAGTACATATTTCCATATGAATGTACAAGGATGAGTTTTTAGAGTACACTTGTAGAGTACCTATAGATAATCAGCTTAGAATACTCTGGGTTCATTTCTTTAGTAGAGTACCGAAAGGGAAAACCATGACAATTTTTATTCTCACTTTTGCTTTTTACGCATTTGCTGGTTGGGTCATGGAAACCTTGTACCGTTCGATCCCACAAGGCAGGTTAGTCAATCCCGGATTTCTAGCTGGCCCCTTTCTTCCAATTTACGGATTTTTCACAACATTGGTGATATGGTCCACTCAGCAATTATCTCTCCCTGCATTGGAATGGCAGTTTCTTTGGCTTGTGTGTTTAAGTACCGTACTAGAATATGTAGCCGGTTGGTTTTTTGAGCGTTTCTTTCATCTACAACTGTGGGACTATCATACGACGCCCTTCAATCTTCAAGGGCGGATAGCTCTTCCCTATTCTCTGCTGTGGGGAGTCTTAGGCCTATTCTTTCAACTCATCATTTATCCAGCAGTTCAAGTCCAACTTTTGAGTATTCCCCTTGCTGCCCGTTCTATTTTGGCTATTATATTGACCACTTATGTTATTTGGGATATTATTCACTCAGCCCTATTACTTCGTCGCCTAGAACATTTTGTGGCCGTATTTCAGGAACGATATGAACGATTGGAACTTACACCGTTTCAAATGGTCTTTTCTCCGTTTCGGCGCCTACTGNNGAAAACTTTTTAATACTTCAACGCAAAAGATTTTACGACCCCGATAGAGTTGAATAAGGAAGGTGAAACGGTTGAGTTTAGCACAATATGTTGATGACATTTTAAACAACGATGAGTATAAACAGTTGGGTTCATATACTCATCACCGGCCTTTTACAACCCTAGAACACTCCCTCCGTGTTGCTCAAATTGCTTATAACTGGTCTATACGACTAGAAAGTAAGCTTAAGCTAGATACGTATGCGATCACTCGCGGTGCCCTCCTTCATGACTTTTTCTTATATGATTGGCATCATCTTAGACCCGACGGAGCAAGATGGCATGGTTTTCGCCATCCTCGAATTGCCTGCCAGAATGCGGAACGTTGTTTCAAACTAAGTGAAAAGGAAAAAGACATTATTTTAAGCCATATGTGGCCACTCACCGTACGCATGCCCAAGAGCCGGGAGGCTTTTCTCGTGAGTGTCGCTGATAAAATGGCATCGATCCAGGAATTTAGATTTAAATTTAAACGCAACCTCCCATCCTCTGAACGGTACACTACTCTTCATCTTGTAAAACATGAATAAAATAAACTCGCTTTTCCCAACCCATAGTTGCACAGGCAACCCAAAAACTTACTACCTGCCCTAATGAGTAACCAAAATAAAATGGCATGCTTTGTTTTCTAGCATGTCATTTTATTTTGGTCGACCACACTTTATTTTTTGCGACTTTAAACACTACTTTTTCTAAGTTTTTCACATGCAAAAGAAAAATTCCAGAAAACACAGAGAATAAATATGTAGCTTATAGAGTTGTCCTGCATTAAACTAAAACAAGGATTATTCTTTATCATCGAGAAAGGTTGTTACACTCATGTATGGCGCAGTTTCAAGTTTGAGGGAGGGTAACCGTTGACCAAGAAGCACTTCTCCATTATGACGTTTCTAATTTCCCTCACTATAGTGATTTTTCTTTATCCTAAGCTGCAGCACCCTGCTGCCTTACGGGCGTTTGTCGCACAGTGGGGAATATTAAGTATTTTTATTGACCTTGTTATCGTAATGCTTTTGGCTCTTTTTCCCGTGATACCGTTTGTCTTAATGGCAGGGATAAACATCCTTCTTTATGGGGCTATTGTTGGTTTTATGCTTTCCCTTAGTGGAAGCTTGTTAGGCGCCTCTTTGGCTTTTTGGTTATCTCGAACGCTTGGACAGGCGTGGGCGCAGCCAAAGGTATCGAAGCTAGGAAAATGGGGCGCTCTTCTAAAAGGAAATAGCTTTACCGTGGTCCTTCTCTCGCGACTTATTCCGGTACTTCCCTCTGCCGCCGTGAATTACGCCGCTGGCTTATCCCTTATGACCTTTCCATCGTTCTTGTTAGCCTCACTGCTCGGAAAAATTCCCATGATTATTTGGGAATCCTGGGTAGGGCGTGACTTATGGCGAATTTCGCATCATCCCGGTCGGCTATTGTTAGAGTTAGCAATCGGCGCTCTCCTGTTTGGGTCAGTGGGACTGTATTGGTATTTTTCAAAAAAGTTCCCAAAGACACCTACCTTGCACTAAAGAAAAACTTGGCTAGTGCCAAGTTTTTCTTTTTCTTTCTGTTCATTCAGAAATAACTACCCTCGTGGCTTCTAATAATACTAATAAAACCGAAACCCAATAGGTAACATCAATTTTATTCACCACGAGCAATTTTGGCAACTTCTAAAGCATCTTCCTGATAAATGTTGGCTAATACCCACCGATCATCTTGCCAAACAAACTCCCAAAATTCTGTGTAGTAGAGCCGATTCTCATTATCGCCGGATATCTGCACATTGGAAGCAAGATGAAGATCCTCCACCGAAGAAAAAGAATGGCATGGGAAAGAACCCACCAAGTCCTCCACCGGAAGATCCTCCTG
>PKWS01000004.1 GCA_003132105.1 Desulfosporosinus sp. | reverse complement strand
AATACGGTTGTGGTTTTGAAAACTGATGAGCAAAAGACTGATGAAGTAGCTGGAATGATGAGAAACCATGGTGCCAAGGACGTTAGGGTACACTAATAAACATTATGCAATAGTAAAACCCGGAGCATCTGCTTTAATAAAGGCAGGTGCTTTTTAATATGGTTGGATATACAAAGATTATCTGAAAAATTACGAAAAAAGCTATACTTATATGCTATCATTGGTTTATGCTAAAGGAAGTATATGGTACTGGTACTAGGAATATTGATTTCAGATGAATGTCCAAAGACTTAACAATGCGTAATTGATGAAATATATTGAAAACTTTATAGTTAAGAGATATAATTTAATTATATGGAAGAGGAGGTAAATAAATGAAGTTGAATAAAAAATTGACTTTGGTTACATCGGTAGTGACTATCCTACTTGTTGTGACGGGATGTAGCCCAAGTCAACAAGAAATGTTTAATGCTGCGATTAAAATGCAAGATGTGAAGTCTATGCAGCAGCATACTACGATGACCTTTCAATTGACTGGCTCAGGCTTTGATCCTAATGTTCAACAACAAGTCAATACCGCTGCTATGTTTCTGAATAATGCTAAATTAGATCTCGATGTAAAAACTAGTGGTAATGAACAGAAAACCGCAGTTAAAGCGGAAGAAAATATTAACTTGGCCTTACAAGGTATGGACATAAAGGTGCCTATTTGGGTAGACTCGGATCTTACTGGTAAAACTCCAAAAGTTACTGAGATCATTAAAATTCCTCAAATTGCAAAAGCGTCTTTACCACCACAGTTTGCGAATAAGGACTATATGGTCATGGATCCAATGAATATGTCGAATTCTGGACTCGGTGCTATGGACATGACAAAGCTTACTGAATTTAGCAAGAAATTCCAAGCAACAGAACTTAAATTTCTAACTAGTTATTCCCAACGATTCAATCCTACTATTAATGCATATGGTAATTCGTCAGAGTACATGCAAACAGACGATGGCCTCAAGATGGTATCAAGTTATCAGATAAGCATTAATGACGCACAATTCAAGGAGCTTATTCGTTACTCTGTCAATAATTTTGTGCAAGACAAAGAAGCTATGAATTTTGTGAAGGAATTTATGGATTCTATCATTGGAATGAGTCAGACCCCGGATAAAGCAAAAAGCTTAAGCGACTTTGATCAAGCGTTTAAAGCATTTGACGTTAATCAGCAAGTAGCGTTTTTAGCTAAATTTAATACCGTGATGGATCAATTGAAAAATGTTACTCTTCTGGGCGATAGAGGTCTAAAGTTAGACTATGCTGTTTACAACGGTTATTTCATTAAGGAAAGTACAGCAATAGATCTTAAAATGGACATGGCCCAGATTAATCAATTTATGAATACCGTAAACGGAAAACCAACTGCGTCTGTAGATGCCAAGGGTACTGTGGATATGATGATTAACTGTAGTACAAATATTTCTAAGATAAATACTCCACTTGAAATTCAGATTCCGGAACTCAACAAGATTAACTCGTTTAATTACCTGGATTTAATGAATTTAATCACAAAGCCCAACAAGAAGAGCAGAATCGGCCTGGTGAACGAATAGCTTTTGATAAAGTAAATGAAGCCAAGGAGGCATAGAACGGAATTCCTTGCTGTTTTCGAATCCATGATGTTTTATCTTTAGTTTATTGATCAAGCATATTGGTGGTTCTGCCACACCGAAATATTCAGGATAGCCATCAATATCCCTCTTCTTGTGATTCGCCTGTATTTACCTTAAACTCCGGATTAATTATATTTTCCCAACGCCTCTAAGCCTGCAACGCTATTTTCACGACTTGTGCGGTTACCAGCGACTGTTACCTTTTGGATATAAATTACCAGTGTTAAACATCGTCATATGGGTAAGATAAGTTCATTGGAACTAGATATATTAAATATGTGTAAGTAACTGGCGTAAGGTTTTATGTCTCGACTATGATTCCGTATATGAGTTCATTGTCACGTATATTAGAGATAAATTGAAAATGAGGTGGTTATGTATGGAAACTCCAAATATGAATATTCAGAATTCTGAATTTAGAAGTCCAAACCAAATATCTATGTTGTTGGCATTTGTACTCCTGCTTATTGGTGGCTTATTTTGGTTCTATACTGGTTGGTATGGCTGGATAGCTATTAGTGTTTTGTTGAGTATATTAATTGGTTCTGGTATAAAAGTTGCTGATCAGTGGGAAAAGGCAGTTATTCTTCGCGTAGGAAAGTTTAATCGTATAGAGGGACCTGGTTTGTTTTTTGTTATTCCTATAATAGAATCAGTAAGCAACTGGATAGATCATCGTACAATTACTACAGGGTTTAACGCTGAACAAACATTAACCAGAGATACTGTGCCAGTTGATGTTGATGCAGTATTGTTTTGGTCTGTTTTAGATGCTAAGAAAGCAGCATTAGAAGTTGCTAAGTACAAGGAGGCCGTCTTTTGGTCAGCACAAACGGCTTTAAGAGATGTTATAGGCAGAACAAATT
>PKWS01000316.1 GCA_003132105.1 Desulfosporosinus sp. | reverse complement strand
TCGTGCCAGACTAGGGCTTTAATCCTTGATGCAAGCGGGTATCTCGCTCCTCAGAGACAAAAAACTTACACGGCTAGTTTGCTCTGCGTCGTTAGCGCCGAACGCTGTGTCACACAAGTCTCCCACTATTACTCAACATAAATAATTGACAAAATATTTATAAATACTATACTGTAGTTAACCAACAAAATTAACATCATATAATATTGTTGGTTAAGAATCAAACAGAATTACTGATAAAACAGCAAATGATTTGATAAATTATAGCATAGGAGGATTTGCATAATGTCAATTATAAAGGGCGTGCTTGAGGAAGAGTATGAACGATTAAAACGGATGGAACTTGCATACAGCAGTAGAATCAACGAGTTGCCCAAAGGCAGTATTCAAATAAAAACAATTAAGGGGCGGAAGTACGCTTATCTAGTGCGTCGGGAGGGCAATAGAGTTGTTTCCCAATACCTTAACACAAACGAAAACCAGATGGATCTACTTCGGAAACAAATAGAACAACGAAAAAAGTTTCAAAAAGAGATACGCCAAATCCATGAGGATTTTAAGGTTATTAAAAGGGCTATCCGCTTATGAGCACACAAAGAGAGACGTTTCATGATGTTTTGGCCGTCTTACAACAAATAGGTCTGCTTCCTCATCTGATGCTTATAGGAAGTTGGGCAGAATACGCTTACGAAACAAACTATTTTAGCAGTTTTGAAGCAAACCTCCAGACTAGGGATGTTGACTTTTTACTCAAAAGCCTTCATTTACCCGAAAATAAGCTTAATCTAATAAGTGCATTAGAGGATCGAGACTTTATTGCAGTAACCGATCCGTTAACGGAAATCACGAAGTTTTTTAAAGGGGGCACACTCGAACTCGAATTTCTTGCCAGAGAATTAGGATCTGGAAGTTCTAAGCCTTACCATGCAAGAGGACTTGGTATTAATGTTGAGGGCCTTAGACACATGGATTTATTATTGGATAACCCTATACTATGTAAGATCAACGGGTTAGATGTAATTGTGCCTGCGCCCCATGCTTACATTCTCCATAAGTTATTGATAAATAAGAACAGAAGATCTGAGAAGCGGGATAAGGATATTCGGTCAGTAATAAAGCTTTTGGAGGCTGTGAGTCAAATGCCTGGAGAGCTTGGATTTCTTCGCGCACTGTTTACGTCTCTACCCCTAAAACAACGGAAAAATATTCAAACTGTATGTGGAGAAAGACACATTGATATTACTTAAATAGGTTTTAACTAAGAAGATGATTATCAAGGAGGACGCAAGATGAAAATCGTTGACGTTATTGCTTCACCGGGGCTTACTGGATTTTATTTTGATGATCAACAAGTGATTAAAGAGGGAGTTACCCATGACGGGTTTACTTATAAGGGGGAGCCGAAAACACCGGGATTTAAGGCGGTTCGCCAACGCGGAGAGTCTATTTCTGTCATGCTTATTTTGGAAGACGGGCAAGTGGCGTCGGGGGATTGTGCAGCCGTTCAATATTCAGGGGCAGGTGGTCGAGATCCGCTTTTTTTGGCGGAAGATTTTATTCCCATTATTCTTGAAGAGATCGCGCCTAAGCTGGTTGGTCAGGANNGAGCGTTATCATACTGCGATCCGTTATGGGGTGAGCCAAGCTATTCTTGATGGCGTGGCTAAAGCAAAGAAAAAGACAATGACAGAAGTTATTCTGGAGGAATATGAACTTCCAATGGTTCTTGAGCCCGTCCCGATCTTTACACAAACTGGGGATGATCGCTATGATAATGCTGATAAGGCGATTATTAAACGCGCTGGGGTGTTACCACATGCGTTGATTAACAATGTGGAGACAAAGCTGGGGAAAAACGGGGAACTGCTCTTGGACTATGTGGAATGGCTTAGAAAACGGATAATGACGCTTGGCGGCGATGATTATCGCCCAGTCTTGCACATCGATGTTTACGGCACGATTGGTATTGCCTTTGAAGATGATGTAGAGCGGATGGTTGAGTACTTTGCCAAGTTGGAAAAGATGGCTTCTCCTCTGCATTTGCGGATTGAAGGACCGATGGATGCCGGAAGTGTCGAGGGTCAAATCGAGCAACTTAAAGCTTTGCGTGTTGCTTTGAAGGCTCGTGGAGTTAACGTGGAAATCGTTGCGGATGAGTGGTGCAACACGTATGAGGATATCGTCAAGTTTGTGGATGCTCAGGCGGCCGATATGGTGCAAATTAAGACTCCAGACCTAGGAGGAATTCAAAATACCATTGAAGCGGTAATTTATGCGAAGAAATTCGGTGTAGGTGCTTATGTTGGTGGATCCTGCAATGAAACGGATGGCGGTGCACGGACTGCGGTACATGTATCGTTAGCTTCTCGCCCAGATCAAATGCTGGCGAAACCCGGTATGGGTGTCGATGAAGGGTTTATGATTGTAAGCAATGAGATGAGTAGGACCTTGGCTGTGCTAAAGAGAGGGGTCGCAAACTAGGGGTTTAATCCCTGATGCAAGCAGGCAGGTCGGAACACGAGGGAGTGTTCCGACCATAGCGACTGCAGGGTGCTATGCCATCCTTGGAGTACCTATGTTTGCACGCAGAAATGCGGAAAGGCCCAGCAGAGACTTTGTCTCTCTGAGGGCCTTAATAGAGGGGGGTGTTTGTTACGCATGAACCCAAGGGGTAGATTAAATTGTCTCAAATATCGGTTTTAAGTCTACTGTGAAGTCTGGGAAGACTGACACCTTTATCATGTCTGTTTCAGTATAAGATTCTGGCCTTCCATATCTATTATTGGGCAGTAAGGCAAATACGCTTATAAATTTGCCATCTGGTTCCACTATCCAGTATTCTTGAACACCAGCTTTTTCATATTTGTTAAATTTCCAAACTTTATCGCTTCTTGCTGTGGAAGGGGAGGATATTTCAATCACGAGGGTGGGAGTACCATAGTAGCCCGTACCCTTTAGACCTTCTTTATTACAAACAACAATAATATCAGGTTGAACGACAAAGGTTGTTTCTTCATCTTTTTCGTTTGTTTCAGGAAGTCTTAAGTCAAATGGAGAGGCAAACACCTGACAAGGCTTGTCTTTAAGGTAATTGTTGAATTGGGTTAAAAGCTCCCTTGATATAGCTTGATGTTGCCAAGTCGGTGCAGATTGCATATGGGGTACTCCGTCAA
>PKWS01000310.1 GCA_003132105.1 Desulfosporosinus sp. | reverse complement strand
AATATCACAAAAAGGTTTAAGCCCCTAACGAATATGGTTATAGCTGGGGTTCTTTATGCTATCGGTTTTGGCATGATAGGAGAAATTAATACTTTTTCCCTGTTCATAATATCTACTGTATTGTGGTCATTGGGAGAAATACTTATGGCTACAAATTTTGGTGTATACATTGTTAATAATAGTCCGAGAAGTCATAGAGCTAGATTTAGTGNNACAGGTGGAGCTCTTGGAACTTCACTTATGGGCCTATACATTGGCTTCATCGGTATTAATTCGGTATGGCATTTTATCTTTGTAATATCATGTATTTCAGCAATACTTATGTCCTTATTATCCATTTATTCTAGTAGAAAAAATCAACAGCAGCTTTCTTCACTTCCGCATGCTAAGATTAAGATATAAGGAATTGTCGTTGGCGTAATAAACTGAGTGATATCCGGGAACTTGATGGTCTAAGTGAACTGCCAGCTTCCACATTCCTACCCGTTACATCGCAGAGGAGTAATGTTTGTAGCTTTCAACAAATGGATTAAAAAAGGAGGTAATTATTATGATTGAACAAATTGAAATTCGTAGAAGTATAAGAAGATATCTTGATAAACCAGTAGAAAATGTTAAAATTATTAAGTTACTAGAGAGTGCTAGACTTGCTCCATCTGGTGATAATACACAACCTTGGCATTTCATTGTAGTAAAAGCGGAATTTACTAAGAAACAACTATCCGAAGTATCTCATAATCAAAAATGGATGCTCTCCGCACCAGTTTTTATTGTATGTGTTGCAGATATACGTTCTAGAATAAAGGAAGACGTAGATATATCGTTAAACGAAAACAGTCCACAGGAAGAACTTAAGCAAATTATCAGAGATACATCAATTGCAATAGAGCATATTGTACTTGAAGCTAGCAATTTAGGCTTAGGTACTTGCTGGATTGCATGGTTTACACAAGAAAAAATTAGACCAATCTTAAATATACCTGCTGACAAATATGTAGTATGTATTCTTACTCTTGGTTATGCAGACGAATTACCGCAATCTCGTCCTCGAAAGAAACTTGAAGAGATAATCCATTATGAAAGTTGGCCAATAATCAACACTGATTAGGAACCAAACTTAGAACCAATATCCAGAAAGTTAATATACTGCCGTCCACAGCAATTTGTGATGATTGG
The DNA here is from genome assembly GCA_003132105.1 of Desulfosporosinus sp. GTDB lineage: Bacteria > Bacillota > Desulfitobacteriia > Desulfitobacteriales > Desulfitobacteriaceae > Desulfosporosinus. Next base: position 2,779 of record PKWS01000310.1, on the reverse strand, counting down.
CAAATGAATTTCGAATAACGTTTGACATACTTTGGCAGGCGGCGTCAGGCATAGAGAAATTCCTCATTTTATCGATGACGATAAATGGGCAAAAGGGGTGAAAATAGTTGATTAAGATATTGGGAATAGGGTTAGTTTTTCTCGCTCTAATTTTGCTAGCATTGTACTTTTCTTACCTACAGAAGCAAAAGCAAAAATCAATCTCACAAGAAAAGTTGCAACCTGCTGCAGGTGATAGTTCTGATATTAATCGTATAGATAAGTTTAAAGAGAATAGTAAGATAAAGTACATTAAAATGGTAAACGTCGATTGGGGTTTGCTCTTAAAACCGAAGGAATTTTACGGACGGTTGATGGCGGTAATACTTGGAGTCAAACTTATTCATTTGGGAATCTGCCAAATCAAATGGATCTAGACCTAACTAACCCGAAAAATCCTTTTGGCATTGAATTTGAATTCATTAGTCCCGTAATTGGTTGGATTACCATCGGGGATAGTGAGAAATCTAATACCATGATCTTTCATACTATTGATGGTGGAGAAAAATGGGATGTGCATAATATCAAGGCAACTGGAATTATTTCATTAAAATTTATAGTGCTCATACCGCCAGAAGCAGAGCCAGTTACACCGGCTAAGCTGGCCCAAAGTATTTATGCTAAATCACCGAATGCAGTACGCATGGCGAAAGAAGCGATCGACCAGGGTTTGCTGGGAACGCTCTCGGAGGGCTTACGGCTGGAGGCTGGGCTATTTGGACTATGTTTTGTATCGTCAGAGCAAAAAGAAGGTATGAGTGCATTTCTAGAGAAACGTCCGGCATCTTTTTAAGGCTCAACAAAGTGATAGTTTTTCTTTAACACGGCAGCTTACAGCTTGTCGCGTTTTTTTAACTAAGTGCCAGAAGAAGTCTCCCTTCTATATAAGTGGGAGACTTCTTCTGGCACAATTAATTATTATATCTTCTAATTCCGTGGGAGAGGGTAGAGACCCCCACTGAATCATCGAGCGCAGCGAGTTCGCTATGAGACAGAAAGCGTTCCTTAAAGGGCCCGCACGGCTTCAGCTTTCACAAGAAGAATGCCTGCTGCTAGAGACATATAGATTGGATGTGTTTTGCGATAATTATTTAGTTATGTTATAGTTATTGAGTTATTTGTTATTATTTGTATCAATACATTACGACTGATTTTGCATTGAAGGGAGTGATGATTAAATGCATAAGGGCAAAAATATTAAAGTCGGAATCGGTTTTGCAACTGGGAGAAAGAGTTTTCAAAAGGTGCTGAGAACCTACATACACACCTGGAAGGAATCCGGTTTGGTAGATGACAAAGGGATCAGTTTAAATCTTTTTGTAGCCTATGATCTTACTTATCATAAAACCAAAATATCGGATTACACCAATATACACCCAGAACTAGCCGAGCAGATTGATAGCAGCAAATTCATTGGAAGCATCTCTATAATAGAAGAAATCGAATATTTAATACGAGAAAACGTCATCAGTATTAATGAAGTCCGCATGATTTTTGGCAAGGGGTACGCAGCCAAGCGAAACGCTGTGCTATATAACGCTATAAAGCAGAATATGGATTATCTGATTTTTCTGGACGACGATGAATACCCGATGGCAGTGACCAATACGGGTAGAACTGCAATTTGGGGAGGTCAGGAGGTCCTGTCAAACCATCTTAAATATATCACTCATGTGGACATTACCCACGGAAATCACTGTGGCTATATATCACCTATTCCCTATATAGAATTTAATGACACTATGACCGAGGCTGATTTTCGTTCTTTTATTGAGGCTATTAGCAATGATATCGTTAACTGGGATACCTTGAAAGCCGTTATGAAAAACGGTGGGGTAACATATGCTGATACATTAATATTGACTAGCGATGAGGCTATAGAGGTGCAGGAGATAAACCATTCTAAATTCATCTCAGGCGCTAATCTGGGTATTAACCTTACCGATTCTCGCCGTGTCTTTCCGTTTTACAATCCACCGGGAGCTAGAGGAGAGGATACTTTTTTAAGTACCTGCCTAAGCGAACGAAAAGTTTTGCGCGTGCCATGCTACACATTCCATGACGGGTTTTCTACCTATAATGACCTTTTAGAAGGTGTTCTCCCACTCCGGTTGAAATTCATCAAAGCTGATACCGAACAGATTACCACTCGATTTTACAAGGCCTGTATAGGTTGGATTCGTTATAAGCCATTACTCCTCTATATCACACAGCCGGATCGTTATGAGGAAAAGATTGAAGAGATGCGGGAACAGCTTAAAGAGACGTTGCCTAAAATATGCGCTTATTTCGGAAAGCTAGATTTTATTAAAGTCTTAGCTGAATTGGAAAAATACCATAGAAATGTCAAAAAGCATCATCGTGAATTCCTTGAAACACAACGTATTTGGGCAAAAATCATGGAACACTTTGCAAGGCCATGATAGTATCATAGAGAATTATAAAATCACGAAGGTTCCGAGGCGGCAACGCTTAGGGCCTTTTCTATGTGTTTTATTAGATTTGAATTAGCATAATATTGGCATGTACTCAACACTAACAAAAACACTAACAAAAATAACCACGTCCTGAATTATTCAAGTCGTGGTTATTTTCATATAACGAGAATATTACTAAATTTAGTGTACATATACGCTGTAGCGGTTACAATATAAGGGGAGCATAACATTGGATCTAATACAAGAATTATGCGGATGATTCATACGCTTGATGTTTAGAACAGGGGGTAATGTTCATGTCA
>PKWS01000207.1:1239-5244 GCA_003132105.1 Desulfosporosinus sp. | reverse complement strand
GATTCAGGCATTTCCTTAAAGTCGCTGAAAGTCGACGGAGGCGCAGTCACCAATAATCTGCTTATGCAGTTCCAAGCAGATATTCTAGGAACACGGGTTGACAGGCCTGAAATTATTGAGACGACAGCACTGGGAGCTGCCTACCTCGCGGGTTTAGCGGTTGGTTTCTGGACGAGTAAAGAAGAATTGGCAAGTCGTTGGCTACTCAATCGACGTTTTGAGCCTGAGATGGAAGAAGAAAAGAGAGCAAAACTTTATAAGGGATGGTTGAAAGCGGTCGAGCGGACTAAAGACTGGGAAGAAGACTAAGTTTTAGGGACGCTGATGGACGGTTGTGGTGTGTTATTATGAGGTATTTATCAGAAAATTAGCAAACAAGAGGTTGATGAATTGATTTTCCGCTGAAATCTGATAGACTGAGAAGCAAACCATGGTGATTAGAGCAAGTCTCCTTCTCACCCTAGAGTTACGCGCAAGACGAGGTAAGATATGTTGAAGATCTGCGCTTACAAGAGGAGGGTTAAAGGCATGTTAAGTTATTTGGCATTACTTTTTGCTTATTTTCTAGGATCCATACCGTTTGCTTATTTAGCGGGACGTATCAGACATGTGGATGTTCGTTCACAGGGAAGTGGCAACATTGGCTCAACGAATGCTTTTCGTTTGTTGGGTGCTAAATATGGCTTGGCTGTGTTTGCGGGGGATGCCTTGAAGGGTGTCTTAGCAACTGCACTTTGTTTAAATTTGTGGGGTCCTTGGGGCGGCTTAGGTGGTGGGATATTGGCAATTATCGGACACAGTTGGAATCCCTTTTTTAAATTTAAGCCAACGGGCAAGGGTGTAGCAACGGGATTTGGCGTTATTACGGTTCTAGTTCCATGGATATCCCTGATTTCTATTGCTGTTTTTGTTTTAGCCTTATTAATTACTCGTTATGTGTCGCTTGCGTCTACTTTAGGGGCTGCAATGGCTGTTTTATTGACGCTTTTTTTATCCGTTCCTCTCGCTTACAAAGCGTTCGTTTTTGCGGCAGCCATGATGATTTTCATCCGTCATCGCGCCAATTATAAACGTTTATTGAAGGGGATAGAACCAAAATTATGAATTTACCAAATCGATTGACCATAGCGCGCATCGTGTTAACGCCCTTTTTCATGGCTTTCTTGCTATTGCAATTACCAAATGGGCATCCCATTTTTCCTCATCAGAACATTATCGCTGCTATTATTTTTATTGCAGCGTCGATTACAGATGGTCTTGATGGATATTTGGCTAGAAAACGTCATCAAATTACCGTATTTGGCAAATTTATGGACCCTTTGGCGGATAAACTCTTGATAGCGGCTGCTTTGATTTCACTCGTCCAATTAGGCGATGTATCTGCGTGGATTGCCTGGGTGATTTTGGGCNNAGTAAATGGGGAAAAGCAAAGATGGTTATCCAAATCATTGCGATCTCAGAGATTTTATTACGAGATTGGCCGTTTGGAAGTTGGAATATTCCCGTTGGTCAGATATTTTTATATATTGCCCTGCTGTTAACTATAATCTCTGGACTTGATTATTTTGTTAAAGCAAGACAATCATTTAAGTATTGAGCGTGTTTTCATCAATATATCTAACCTCTGATAGGTGGTTCCAATAGGAAGTGCTTTATTAGAGGTTATGCTTTTTTGGTGCATCTTGATATGCTGGAAGGAGTGGGTAAGGAATGCGGTTGAAATCTTACCAGCTACCGTTCCTCAGTTTGTAATTCAGGATATAAAGGATGCTCTGGGCATACCAGTTCTCGGAGGAGGTCTACTGAGAACGGAAGAGGACGTAAGGCTTGCCTTGTCAAAGGGAATAGACGCTGTTTCTACAAGCTTGAGGCATTTGTGGGATATGAACTTTGATTAATAGTTGCGGCAGGGAATTTCAACTTAATGAAGAAGTAGTAGAGAAGGTATAATAATGAATTGTGCCGAATTTGGCTCCCACTTATAGAAGTAGGAGACTACTTCTGGAACTTGGTTAAAGCTGACAAGAGTAGGAAGTTTATTTTCAAGGTATACTAATGTATATTTTAAAGGAGCCTATTAGCCAAAAAATCAGACCCAGCCACCCTTGGGTCAAAGCGAAAGGGGATTTTTACATGAACAAAAAAAGCGTTAAAGATGCGATGGTACGAGGAAAGCGAGTGTTGGTTCGCGCAGACTTTAATGTCCCGCTCGATGAGCAGGGAAAAATAACGGATGATACTCGAATACGTGCCTCTCTTCCCACCCTTGAATATCTTGTAAATGAAGGAGCACGCATCATTTTAGCTTCCCACCTTGGACGTCCCAAAGGGAAAGTAAATCCTAAGTATTCCCTAGCACCCGTGGCAAAGCGTTTGAGCGAGCTGTTGGGGCAAGACGTGCAACTTGCTGGAGACTGCGTAGGGGATGTAGCTATGGAAGCAGTAAGCAAGCTGCAAGACGGGCAGGTGCTATTGTTGGAAAATGTCCGTTTCCATGCGGAAGAAGAGAAAAATGATCCAACGTTCGCCCGTGACTTGTCTTTACTAGCCGAACTATTTGTCAACGACGCGTTCGGAACTGCGCACCGTGCTCATGCGTCCACAGAAGGGGTTGCACACTATATTCCTGCCTTTGCTGGTTTACTGATGCAAAAAGAAGTTGAATTTATGGGCAATGCTTTGGAAAGGCCGGAACGTCCTTTTGTGGCGATTATCGGCGGTGCTAAAGTGAGCGATAAGATTGGCGTGATTGAAAACCTCCTAGAAAAGGTCGACGCCTTGATCATCGGCGGAGGGATGGCGAATACCTTCCTGAAAGCTCAAGGGTTTAATGTGGGAAAATCCCTTCTCGAAGAGGAAAAAGTGGAATTGGCAAAGCTACTCATAGAGAAAGCCAAAGCGAAAGGCGTGGAATTAGAACTGCCGATTGATGTGGTAGTAGCCCTTGCCTTCGAAGCCAATGCTCCTCATCGTACTGTGAGTGTGTCTGAGATTCAGGAGGATGAAATGGCTTTAGATATAGGCTCGGCAAGTGCTGAGAGGTTTGCCGCCCGAATCTCTACCGCCCGGACGGTGATCTGGAACGGCCCGATGGGTGTTTTTGAAATGGATGCCTTTGCCAAAGGAACAGAGCGAGTTGCCCAGGCGGTTGCCTCCTGTGGAGGGATCACGATTGTTGGTGGCGGGGATTCTGTGGCAGCAGTGGAGAAAATGGGAGTTGCTGACAGGATGACCCATATTTCAACAGGGGGTGGCGCTTCACTTGAATTTCTAGAAGGCAAAGTACTACCAGGTGTTGCCGCACTACTCGATGCGTGAGGCGCGAAGCGCGAGGTTCGAAGGTAAAAGCTAAAGCGAGGCGCGAAGCACGAAGCACGAAGCTTCTTATACTAGGTGCGAATGAAAACGTTTAAAACGCTCAATTAAGAACGTCTCCATTCGCGCCTCGCGCATCGAACCTCGCGCCTCGCATAAGAAACGGAGGAATCTTAAAGTGGAAAATCGACGGCCAGTCATCGCCGGCAACTGGAAAATGTTTAAAACTGTCAGCGAAGCAACGGACTATGCAGCGAGGTTTTTAGAAGAGGTTAAGGACGTTACAGAACTCGACATTATCCTGTGTGCTCCATTTACAGCTCTTTATCCTTTAAAGAATGAACTGGAAGAAAGTGTTGTGCACTTGGGTGCTCAAAACATGTCCTGGGCAGACCAGGGTGCCTATACCGGTGAGATATCCGCCCAGATGCTTCTCGATGTCGCCTGTACATATGTTATAATCGGCCACTCTGAACGTCGAGAAATGTTTGGTGAAATGGATGAAGAGATCAATAAGAAAGTGTTGAAAGCATTGGCTGCGGGCTTGACGCCCATCCTTTGTGTGGGGGAAAATCTGAACGTCCGCGAAGAAGGGAAAGCCGCAGAGAGGGTCCAAATTCAGGTCTCTCGTGGTCTTTCCGGTTTATCGACAGAGGATCTGAGCCGAATTGTCATTGCTTACGAGCCCAT
>PKWS01000207.1:0-1222 GCA_003132105.1 Desulfosporosinus sp. | reverse complement strand
AGAAAGTGCCCATTCTCTATGGCGGAAGTGTCAAGGCGGAGAACATTGCAGAGCTAATGACTGAGCCTGATGTTGACGGCGCACTAGTCGGCGGGGCAAGCTTGGATCCCCTAAGTTTTGCGAAACTTGTCCATAACGCAGCTTCCGCTGTTGTGCGCGTGAAAGGAATATAGTGATGGGGATTAAACCACTTCTTCTCATGATTTTAGATGGCTGGGGGCATCGTGATGCTACCGAAGGAAACGCCATCGCCCAAGCAAATTTACCAAACTTTCGGCGCTTGGAAAACACATACCCCCACACCACCCTCCAGGCATCGGGAGAAGCAGTGGGATTACCAGACGGTCAAATGGGAAATTCTGAAGTTGGGCATCTGAACATGGGTGCCGGGCGGGTAGTCTATCAGGAATTAACCCGAATCTATAAAGCGATTAAGGATAGAACGTTATTTACGAATCCCGTCCTAATCGAAGCTATGGATAATGCTCACCTCCATAACAAGGCCTTCCACCTTGTGGGCTTACTCTCTGACGGAGGAGTTCATTCCCATATAGCGCACTTGTTTGCCCTTCTGGAGATGGCGAAGGAACAAGGATTAAAAGAAGTGTATATCCACGTCATTCTCGATGGTCGCGACGTCTTGCCGAAGAGTGCCAAACTTTATATCACCCAACTGGAACAAAAAATTAGGGATCTGGGAATTGGAAAGATTGCCTCTGTGAGTGGCCGTTACTATGTGATGGACCGAGATCATCGCTGGGAACGCTTAGAAAAGGGCTACCAGGCCTTGGCTTTGGGTGAAGGTAAATACGCGCCCAGTGCCTTAGCGGCTCTGGAGAGTTCCTATGATGTGCGTGTGACGGACGAATTCGTGCTGCCAACAGTGATCGTTGATGGGCAAGGAAAGCCAGTTGGGCCCATTCAAGAGGGAGACAGTGTGCTCTTCTTTAACTTCCGTTCGGATCGGGCGCGGGAAATCGCCCATGCCTTCGTAGACGAAGAGGTTACAGGGTTTGCATGCCCCATTCACCCACGCGTCCACTTTGTGTGTATGACTCAGTATGAGGACACGATCTGCGCACCGGTCGCGTTCCCGCAACAAAATCTGAAAAACACATTGGGAGAAGTTCTTTCGCAACACGGGTTAAAACAGTTGCGAATTGCAGAGACGGAAAAATATGCGCATGTGACCTTCTTTTTTAACGGTGGGATCGAAGAACCT
>PKWS01000409.1 GCA_003132105.1 Desulfosporosinus sp. | reverse complement strand
ATATTCAATTGAACAGAGACGGGGGGTGAATTATTTATGGATTAATCATTTCCCTCGTTATTTATACGCCTTGATATTATATTGAAAACAACAATGATCATGATAAGGGTGAAAACAAATATAAACAATCGTAACACTCCCTTGTAGCTATTATGGTGCTATCACATGTATATTTTCAGTATGACAATTTCCTTGAGCTTGGATTATGCGTTTGGTGATTATCCCAGAACTATTTAATATCTCCCTCACCCGTTCTCTCAGCTTAAACAAATCAAAGGGCTTATCTATATAATAAAGAATCCCGAGGTCCTTTGATTGCTCCATAGCCTGAATATCCTCCCCATAGGCCGTCATCATAATCACAGCCACTCGACGGTCTAAGGCGCGAATTTGTTTTAATGTTTCTATTCCGTTCATTCCTGGCATTTTCATGTCCATCAATATGAGATCTGGCTTAAAGGAGATAAGTAACCGAAGTGCTTCCTCTCCGTCCGCTGCCATTTCGACTTCATGTTGATCCTCCTTAAAGATATCAAAGAGCAGTCTCCGAATACCCAATTGGTCATCTACGACAAGAATTTTACCCACTTCTTACATCTCTTTCCCTTATATTGATTTAATACTAATAAGAGAATATTCTGTATAAATCGGTGAATTCCTCCATCCATAACCCGTACGAGTTTGTTGTTTTTTCTTTAGAAAAGATCACTTATAGTAATGATTATGGAGAGAGAATTTATATTTCTGATTTAAGTTGATGCGTCGATCTTTCCATCGTTACCCTTTATCTCCTGGTCCAGGTTCCTTAACATCCAAAAAATCAGGACGACTCTTCATCGCCCACCTTGCTAATTATGGGACTCAATGGTTGTAGTATCGATGCAACGACACACCTGGAGACTACTTGGGGGCTTAAAATTAAGCTATCTAATAATTCCCAAGTAAACTAAAACAAAAGCTAGGGCTTCCGAAGCGGAAGAACCTAGCTTTTTTATATAGCCTGCAAGACTGGCACCTTGAAGGCCGCAAGTAGAGAAGAGAGTACAATAAGAAGAGATAATCATAGTATATCCACTGACCTCTGGAAATATACAACCCCTATTGGGACTCAAGGCCGAAGCCGCATATTATCAGTTCAGTTCACCATACATGCTAGACGTTGAACACTTCGGGCAAATCATGTTGCTATGATCATTCAACTGCTTTTCTTTTGGCGCTAAACGTTGATAAGTGGGCATATCAAAGCATGGAGTTGCCCATTGTCTAATGTGGGATGATTCGGTACAGATGGGACATTTGAGGTAGAGTATGGTGTAACTCATATTATTTTCATTGACCCCCTTATTAATAATTAGTCTATTTTGCCCAAGATTTTCGGTTTATTATACGGAGGTAAACAAACAAAACCTATTAATTAGGAGGGCATCCCCTGCGCCAATCCTCGGTGCTTTTAGGGAGTTCTTGATTCCCTACGATCCACGTGATAATAAACACTGGCTGAGTTCGCGCGTCAGCGAACGAGGACAGGACCGAAGGGTAGCACTGGGGGTTTAAACTCGTTAGGATGTAGTATGTGTTTCGGTTATGGACAGACAATAGGATTCCTTTAAATATAGGAGCCTAAAACAAAAAGCTAGGGCTTCCGTAACTTAACGAAAGAACCTAGCTTTTATATAGCCTTCCAAGAATGGCGCCTTGTAAGGCCACAAAGGGAGAAAAAAGAAATCGAAAGAGATAATACTAGTATGCCCACCCGGCCTCTAGAAATATACCCCCCACCTCTAGGAAAAACAGCAGCCCTTACCCTCATTCCTTGCCCTTAATGCTGTGATGCCTTCTGCTTGCCTAGATTTAATCTTATCTCTTTCTTTCTGAGCCATAGAAGTGTTTCAAAATATCAATGATAATTACGATACGTTTCTTAAATCATTTAATAGCCTTATGATACAGATTACGATTACTGGAAGTGTTGTTGTTGCTACATTCTTAAATATGCCGTAAGTGTATCTAAAGGTGTACCTTTAGATACACTTTGTGATCCGATATGGCATGCCCCTTCCCGATAATGAAAAGAGCGAGGACGGTTAATTCCATCCTCGCTCTTTGTTTGCTCTTTCTTGGGTCTTTTACCTACTTCCACGTTCGGCGTTCAAGACTTATACGATCTCCCCTGTAACACCAAAAACCCTCCCAGGCTCTTAAACTCGGGAAGGTTTCTACGATTAACGATTTACCAGTTGTTACGTGGTTTGGGTACAAAGCACTCGCGGCAATATACAGGTTTGTCACCAGACGGTTGAAAAGGAACCATCGTTTCTTTTCCACAAGTAGCGCAAACAGCTGGGAACATTTGGCGCTCTTGACGGCCATAGCCACTGCCGCCTTGGTTCTGTGCTTTTTTAGCCGCACGGCACTCAGGGCAACGTCCGGGTTCGTTAGTAAACCCTTTTTCAGCATAGAACTCTTGTTCAGATGCTGAAAATTCGAAATCTCGACCACAGTCTCTGCAATTTAAAATTTTGTCATTAAACATTATAAAAAACCTCCACTAATTATATTACCCATGCACCATGGCAAGTCACAACTTCCTGAAGCCAGAGAAAGTTCGATTAAATCCACTAGTTTTAAAGAGCAAGGATTAAGCATAACTGGAAAATCGAAACCCATCAATTAATAGGTTAGACGTTCTGATTGGCATACATAAAGGAGTACAGAATATCTGTACTCTTTTATGTTGGATTTACAGGGAAGTGTTATTTAGGGAATCCTTCGCCCGACGAATCATAGTTTTGACCATGCTTCCGCCGATTCGTCCCCCCACATGACCACATTCGCGAGAAGTCATGTTCCCCCAGCCTTCGCTTTTAATTTTTGAGCTTAAGCCTAATTCATCTGCAACTTCCCATTTGAATTGATCTAATACAGAGTGGGGTAGAATGCCACTAGTGCTTTTATTTCGACTCATCTAACATATCTCCTTTCATTTATATAAGTTTAATTCGACCGATCAGTTGTAGTATTCGTATATATTCGGTCGTTTATAGTACACAAATTTTGGATAAACTATGTGTTTTTGTTATCGGAGGATAGTTTTGTGAATGGTAACTTAAGTAAACCTCTTCTGCTATGATTGAACTGGAAACGGCAAGATGGTTGAGGCTTATGAAAGTACCGTAAGAAAATTCGCAAGACAAATAAGAAAGAAACATAACGCTCCCGAAGGTCATGTTTCAGAGAGATTATGGGGGTACAGAAGACCTTCCTATGTATCAACAAGCCCAGGTATGATGTGAGATAAAAAGCTCAAGATTAAAATTTTCTTGGGCCTTTTACCTACTTTTGGGTTCAAACCTTACACTTTCTCCCTCGGTATAAAGAAAAAACCCTTCCCCGTTCTTTTAAGCCTAGGAAGGGTTCTACAATTAACGATTTACCAATTGTTACGTGGTTTGGGTACAAAGCACTCGCGGCAATATACAGGTTTGTCACCAGACGGTTGGAAAGGAACCTTCGTTCTTTTCCGCAAGTAGCGCAAACAGCTGGGAACATTTCGCGTTCTTGACGGGCATAGCCGCCTTAGTTTCTGGTTTATGCTTTTTTAGTTGCATGGTACTCAGGGCAACGTCTAGGTGGCCCTACATTTATAATTGAAGCTAAAAAGCAGCTCCTTCAGTTTTGGATGAGGCTGCTTTTTCCTTTGAAGAGAAGATTGTTTATATCTTGTTGGCAATAAATTAAAATTCGATACGGTTACGTAAAACGAAAATTCTGTAAATTACTCATAAGAACTCCACGCTTGCTGATATTCCTTGGATTGTTGCTAGTGACTCTTCTATCTTTTATTGAATAGGGGACTGAAAATTTTGAGACTGCTGAAGTTGTATTGTCTGCTTTCCTTTTTCAGTGAA
>PKWS01000147.1 GCA_003132105.1 Desulfosporosinus sp. | reverse complement strand
CGGGACCTCCTCGATCTTGCTAGAGGAGATGTTATTCCTCTGAACCAATCCGTCAATGATCCGCTGCCAATATATGTGGGGGAATTCATGAAATTTTTGTCCATCCCTGGACTACATGGAGAACATATTGCTGTTCAGATTACGGAAATTATAAAGGAAGGAGGGGAAGAAGATGGGTAATGGAATGCTCTCCCAAGAAGAGATCGACGCGTTGCTTCGGGGCACAATGGAATCTGATACGGAGCAGGAGACACCGCCTACAGAAGACTTTCTAGATGAGATGGAAAAAGATACCCTCGGAGAAATTGCTAATATTTCAATGGGAACTGCGGCCACGACATTGTCTCAGCTCTTAGGCAAAAAAGTAGATATCACTACGCCTAAAGTTGAGTTGATGACGTCTGATCAGATTCGGAAGGATTATCCTGTCCCTTCCGTGATTTGTAATGTCAAATACAAAGCCGGGATTGAGGGCTCGAACCTCTTGATTCTTTCCCAAAGAGATGGGTCAGTCATTGTCGATTTAATGATGGGGGGGGACGGGAAAAATCCGACTCCAGAACTTTCAGAGCTTCAAATCAGTGGAATTTCAGAGGCTATGAACCAAATGATGGGGTCAGCGGCCACCTCTATGTCAACCATGTTTAATGCTATGGTGGATATTACCCCTCCAAATTTAGTGCTCACTGATTTGTCAATGGAGAAAAATATCATTCAGGATTTCCTAAATGCAGATGAACCGCTGGTAAGAATCTCCTTCCAAATGGTTGTTGAAGATGTTATAGACAGCATATTGATACAAGTGATCCCAGTCAGTGTGGCCAAAGGGATGGTCAATAAGTTGATGAGCGTGATGGCGGGTGGTTCTTCTGCAGCTCCAGCAGCACAAGCCTCAGCCGCAGTCCCAGCTCCAGCTCCAGCTCCAGCTCCAGCACAACCTACGCTTGTGTCTTATCAAACTTCGCGGACATCCCCACCACCGGATTATGAAGTCAGAAGGCAGACGCCCGTTCAACCGGCCCAGTTTGCACCGCTTCAACCGGAACTACCGATGGTACAGTCAGACAACCTGAGTTTGATTATGGATGTGCCGTTACAAATTAGTGTGGAGTTGGGTCGAGCGAAAAAAACAATCAAGGAAATCTTGGAGATGGGCCCGGGTTCAGTCATCGAACTGGATCACTTGGCTGGAGAATCGGTGGATATGATGGTCAATGGCAGATTGATCGCCAAATGTGAAGTCGTTGTCATCAATGAGACGTTTGGGATTCGCATTACCGATATTGTTCATCCCATGGAACTGATGAATTCGCTCAAATAAAGGAGGAAACCCAGTGAGTGCTAGTATTATGATTGTCGATGATGCCGCATTTATGCGGATGATGCTGAAGGACATCTTGACTAAAAATGGCTTTTCTGTCGTTGGTGAAGCAGAAAATGGGGCTGTAGCCGTGGATAGATATATGGAATTACAACCGAACTTGACGATCATGGACATTACCATGCCAGAAATGGATGGCCTTCAAGCGGTCAAAGAAATACGCAAACGGGATTCTAAAGCCCGAATTATTATGTGCAGTGCTATGGGCCAACAATCTATGGTTATTGAAGCGATTCAGTCTGGGGCCAAGGACTTTGTCGTTAAGCCCTTCCAAGCAGACCGCGTGGTTGAGGCTGTCACGAAGGCGTTGAAGTAATATGTTCACAGAAGACGGGAAATTTCCTCCTGCTGGCGCCGCTCCGGCGGTTACAAATCCTGTGTTCCCCTGGCAGGGGCTTATGGAAATGATGCTGTTTTTCTTCCTTATTTTAATTGTGTCACTCTGGATTATCAGACGCCTCAATCGGGCTAACGTTCGGAAGATGAATGCTCCATGGGCAAGGGTTCTCGACCGACAAGCTTTAGGTGGTCAACAGAGCCTTTACCTTGTAGAGATTGCTGGACAATTGCAGGTTCTAGGGGGGTCGGATCATCACTTGTTGAAAATCAGTGAGATTAATGATCCCGATGTTGCTGCCGAAATCCTGGAGGAAATAGCGAATCGCCCTATTGAAAGGCTAGATGGTTGGACTAAAAGCCTTCAGAAACTTTGGCCAGGACGATCTCGAAAGAAAGATACTTTTTCTGAGGAATTGGAACGATTGCTTGATGAGGTGAAAAAATGATGTCTTCCTCAAGCCGTATAATGATGTCTTCCTCAAGCCGTATAATGAAACTCTTCACTATTGGGATGCCCTTTGGGATCGCCCTGGGGGTAGGAATGTTTGCAAATCCCAGAACGACCTGGGCCGCAGGCTTAACTTTAGACATGGGAACCTCGTCGACGCAACAAACGAGTACGTCTTTGCAAATTTTGCTGCTTATGACGGTGTTGTCTTTGGCTCCGGCTATTCTTATGCTGATGACGTCATTTACCCGTATTATCATCGTGCTGTCCTTTGTACGTAATGCGCTAGGAACTCAGCAACTTCCCCCGAACCAGGTAATGGCGGGATTGGCCTTAATTCTTACTTTTTTTGTCATGGCCCCGACGTGGAACCAGATTAATACGAATGCAGTTCAGCCTTATATGAAGAATCAAATCACCCAGACTGAGGCCCTGACCAAAGCACAAGAACCATTAAGGGATTTTATGTTTAGGCAGACTCGGGAAAAGGATTTGGAGCTTTTTGTGGGATTATCCAAAATGGAGCGACCTAAAACCTATCGGGAAGTTCCGACGTATGTACTCATTCCGGCCTTTGTTATAAGTGAATTGAAAACGGCATTTCAAATGGGATTTGCGATTTTTATTCCCTTTATAGTCATCGACATGATTGTCTCCAGTACTCTAATGTCGATCGGGATGATGATGCTCCCTCCCATGATGATTTCACTGCCGTTTAAATTGCTTTTGTTTGTGTTAGTTGATGGTTGGCATCTAGTGGTTCAGTCGCTGGTGACGAGTTTTAAGTAAGAAGGGGGGATGTGACATGGACCAGAGCATGGTACTCTATATGGCAAAAGAGGCTGTTGGCGCTGTGCTTCTTGTGGGAGGGCCGATTCTCGGGGTGAGTTTGTTGGTTGGCCTTCTGGTCAGCATCTTTCAGGCAATGACGCAAATCCAAGAGCAGACGCTTACCTTTATTCCTAAAGTTGTGGCTGTGGCTGCCGTCCTTCTGATTCTGGGTCCGTGGATGTTGTCTGTTTTGACGGCATACACTACGAATTTGTTGAAACAATTGGCGTCGTTCGGAGGGCTGTAATCGATGAGCCTGACAGACCTGCTCCAGTGGAACCTCTCTTTATTTCTATTAATTTTATCCCGTTGGACCGGCATGATCATGTTAGCTCCAGTATTTGGCGCCAGGGGCGTTCCTGGAGTCGTGAAGCTGGGTTTGGCTGCGAGTCTATCTGTGATCGTCTATCCCTTGATTTTTGCGGTCAAGCCCTCAATTCCCATTGAACTATTGCCTTATGTTGCGGTGGTGATTAAGGAGGTCTTGGTGGGACTTGTCATCGGATTTGTGATATATACCATGACTGCCGTTTTAACAGGGGCAGGGCAATTGATCGATTTCCAAATGGGTTTTACTATGGGGGCGGCGATTGACCCGGTTTATGGTGTGCAAACTCCTATGATGGGCAACTTTCAGATGGTTTTGGCTACGATGCTTTTACTGGCTACCAATTCTCATCACTATCTTATCGCCGCTATGGTCAAGAGCTATGCTTATATTCCAATTAACCCATCTACGCTGCCCAGCCACTTTACCTTTTACGCCCAGCTCCTTTCCCATGTGTTCGCATTAGCGATTCAAATAGCATTACCTGTTTTTGGGGCACTTCTAGTTTCGGATGTCGGTGTGGGACTCTTGTCTAGGACAGTACCCCAACTTAATATTTTCTCGATTGTTTTCCCAGTTAAAATTATTTTTGGATTTATCATTCTGTTCCTCTCAATTCCTTTTTTTGGGGAAGCCGTATCGCATCTCTTTAATGTAAACATGTCTTGGATCTTAGAACTTTATCAGGGGTGGAAGCAGTGAGTGAAAAAAAACATGCAGCCACGCCCAAGCGCAAAGAGGATGCGCGCAAAAAGGGCCAGGTTTTTAAAAGTCAGGAAGCAATCTCGGCATTTATGCTCTTGGGCCTCGTGGCCATTCTCAAATACTGGCTTCCAAATATGTTACAGCGTATGGAGCAACTTTTTCCGTACGTCTTAGGCCTTTCCTCAGAGTGGACCGAACGTTCGGTGTCAAGTCTGATGTTGAACATTCTTTGGCAAGGGATACAAATCATGGGGCCTATTTTTGCCACAGGGTTGATGGTTGCCTTACTTGCGAATTACATCCAAGTTGGGATCCTCTTCACGGGGGAGTCCATGAAACCTCAACTTTCCCGCATTAGTCTGATCAGTGGCGCGAAAAGGATGTTTGGCGTTAAGGCCTGGGTCGAATTGGCAAAATCCCTGACCAAAGTAATTCTGATCGGATATTTCTTGTATGCGAGTGTCCGAGATCGTCTTCAACTCTATCCAGCCTTGCAGCAACTGGATGTGGGGCAAGGGGCCATTTTTTTAGGCCAAGCCTTGATGGAACTCGCCTGGAAGATCTCAATTTCTTTTCTGGGTATAGCTGCTTTGGATTATCTCTATCAGCGATGGGACTATGAAAAAAACTTACGTATGTCTCACGAAGAATTAAAACAGGAATATAAACAAACGGAAGGAAATCCCGAACTTAAAAGTGAGATTAAGAAAAGACAACGAGCCATGGCCATGAGTCGGATGATGCAGGATATGAAAAAGGCGGATGTTGTAGTTACTAACCCAACTCACTTTGCTGTTGCCCTTCGTTATGACCTGAAAGAACAGAAAGCACCCTACGTTGTAGCCAAAGGACAAGATCAAGTTGCCCTGCGCATGCGCGAATTGGCGAAAGAGTATGACCTAGTGATTATGGAAAATAAGCCGCTGGCACGAGCCCTCTATGCTCAAGTGGAAATAGGGCAAGGGATTCCTGCGGATCTTTATAAAGCAGTTGCTGAGGTCTTGGCGTTTGTGTATCGTCTTAAGAAAAGGAAGTCTTCGACCGGGTAGGGGAATGCATGAACGGAAATGAAATTGCACAGGAACGTCCCCAAACTTGTAGCGAACTTGCGTTACAACGCTCACTTGCTTGCTCTCGCAGATCAAACTAAGACTAAAGAGCTTGCTGGTGAGAATGCGGGGTGTCCGGCAAATCAGACGTCCTGTCTGAATGCCGGCAGTGTACGTCCTTGTACACTGCCCCGCCGTATGAAAGCGCTCTTGAGTCAAGTTTGATTACTGCTCGATCAAAGAAGATTCGCTTTTGTAAGCGCAAAGTTCTGCTCTGTGAGCAAGAGAGCAAATTTTAAACGTCCTAGCCCGGCGGCGGAGCTCTGCAAGTCCAAGAACCGTTCCCGCACTTGCACAACTGGGCTAGGCTACGACGAGGAAGTCGAAGCGAAAATCATCCTCAACTAACTAAGCAAAAACGACGCATCAAGAAATGCCCAGCCTAACCCCGGGCGACCCAAGCAAGAGGAAGTGTCTTAGCTTAGAGAGCACGCAAAGAGGAAGCGCGTCAATGAGTGCAGGCGATAAGGCGTGAAGAAAC
>PKWS01000225.1:3000-9747 GCA_003132105.1 Desulfosporosinus sp. | reverse complement strand
AGCGGGTTATCCAGGCGTAATTGGAACAATTTCCGCAAGTCAAGCGCGTTCATCCACGGAATTCTGAGGATGAACGCGCTTTAAAATGGGGCTTAAATAGTTCTTAACTGGCGGTACATATATGCCTACAAAAAGAAAAAAACAACGGGTTGCAGTACGGTTGCAGTATTTCACCGTTTTTCAAGATAAATAAGTCAAAGCAAAAACCCCGCAATCACTTGCGGGGTCTAAGTTTTCTATGGAGCCGATGGTCGGAATCGAACCGACGACCTGCTCATTACGAGTGAGCTGCTCTACCTCTGAGCCACATCGGCATTTCGCGGACGATAGTTATTTTACCCTATTCTTGCCGTTTCGTCAAATATTATTTTTCCCATTTTAGAAAAAAATTCTCTTATAATACGGAGTGAAATACTATAGAGACAAGAAGAGTTGTCACAGAAGATTCAGTCGACTTCAGGCGTGGGTCATTGGTTATGACCGGAAAGTACCCAAATAATCGCTAGTAAAAATTTTCCTTGTAAAATATGATACTTTTTAGTTTCATATTGGGTATAATGGGGAGTAGAGCTATACACGAAAGGGACGATATGCTTTGGCATTACATATTCATTTTGTTGGAATAAAAGGAACTGGGATGAGCGCTTTAGCTCAAATCAGCACTCAAATTGAAGGTGCAACCATAACAGGGTCTGATGTAGAAGAGAGCTTTTATACAGACAGTGTCTTGGAACGTGCCCATATTCCCGTTTTGGGTTTTTCTCCAAAAAATGTAGAAAACGCAGATTTGGTGGTCGCCTCTGCAGCCTATACACATCTACATCCAGAAATTTCCCGGGCAAGGGAGCTTGATATCCCGGTCTTGACTTACCCTCAATATCTAGGACGCTTACTTTCCAAAAAACGTGGAATTTCCGTAGCCGGAACGCACGGTAAAACTACGACGACCGCCATGATAGGCCTCGTAATGCTCCAAGCCGGATTAGATCCAACGATTGTTGTTGGAAGCGATGTCCCGAGCATTGGCGGAAATGCGCATTCCGGAAAAGGGGAATTTTTCTTAGCAGAGTCTTGTGAATATCGGCGCCATTTCCTCAATTACTCTCCAGAACACTTGGTAATTACCAATATAGAATTTGACCACCCAGATTATTTCAATGACCTCGATGATGTTATTTTGGCGTTTGCTGAACTAGCTAAAAAGGTACCCGCACACGGCCATATCTACGTTTGGGACGAAGACCCGAATCGGAAATCCCTTATATCAGACGCTCCAATCACAACCTTTGGGCTCTCAGAGTCAGCGGACGTTCGTGCAACAGAGATTATATTTCAAGACGAACGAAGTTCGATGAAAATCATGCTAAAAGGGCAATATGTTGGGGATCTTAATCTCCATGTGGCAGGGAGACATAACATTATCAATGCCTTGGCAACCATTGCCCTAAGCCATGAAATTGGCATACCCATCGAAGTAATCTTATTCAACCTGAGCCTGTTCAATGGAACAAAACGTCGCTTTGAACATGTAGGAAGTAACAAAAATGGCGCCTTGATTGTCGATGACTATGCACATCATCCGACAGAAATCCGCACGACGCTAGAAGGGGCCCGCCTNNTTCTCACAAGCTTTTCAAGGGGCGGACGAAGTTGTTGTCGCTGACATCTTCGCCTCGGCACGGGAACAGGAACATTACACCGTTTCTTCCCTAACTTTAGCCGATTTAATCCTGAAACAAGGGATTAAAGCCCGCTACATCGGAACGTTGGAAGAGATTGGAACCTATCTTTCCGATACACTCGCACCAGAGGATCTCGTCCTTACTTTAGGGGCAGGGGATATTTATAAAGTTGGATATGGTATCGTCAGTTAAATTATGCTGATGTCAAAGGGTTAGCCATTATTAGTGGCTAACCCTTTTTGGTGTGCTTAATACAATCAACTGCCTGGATACCTTCTAGAATTTCATCCCAGCTGTGACAGCGTGTTATACCCGTTGGGAGTTCCTCTTGATTATAACTGGCATTCAGTAAAAATACAGGCACTCCGCTTTCCGCAATCAATTTGGCATTCACCTGATAATCCTCGATAAAAGCCTCGATTCCCCAAAGCTTAACTAACTCTAATTTGCTGTTAAATCCCGCGAATAGAACGTGTTCATGCTCATGCGGAATTCCACACATCGTGAGCCAGCGCACTGTAACATCCCTTTCTTCAGGGGTGCGAGCCGTAATATAAATCACTTCATGACCCTCCCGGAGAAGGGTTTCAATCCCTTCCTTGGCTCCAGAAATAGGTTTGGGAGTGATCAGCAAACGTTCCGCATTACAGACAAAGTAGTCGTTCATAACATCTCTTGATACATCAAAAACCAAATGCATTTCATAATCGTCAATGACCGTTATGTTCTTGCCAAAGTGCAGATTCAATTCCGTTAACCAAAATGGGTAACTATCGGAAACGACACCGTCGATATCTACTCCAATACGCACGTTAGTCTAACCCCTTTAGTTTAGGCAGTTCCAAGCTAGGAGGAAGATGGCGTTTATGTTCACTCTGACGATGGAGGGTTTCAATGCGTTCTTGCACCTCTGGAGATACCTTTTCCCCTAGTAAATAACGATCAATTAGGTCGTAGGTTAGACCCAGTTCAGATTCATCCGTTTGCCCGGGCCAGAGCCCTGCAGTCGGTACTCGGGTCGCAATTCTAATGGGAAGTCCCAACTTCCTCGCCCAAGCGCGCACTTCTGATTTTGTGAGTGAACTAATTGGTAAGAGATCTACACCACCGTCTCCATATTTCGTGAAATACCCAGTATAACTCTCAGGCGCATTATCGGTCCCCACCACCATATAATTCAGGGCATTTGCCACTGAATACAGCGTGGACATACGTAAACGGGCCTTCAAATTTCCCTGGCTTACTTTTTCCCCTTCTAACTTACATCCTTGACTTTCTAAATCCTTCTTGACTTGTCCCATGATCTCTGTATGGGCACCACTTAGGTTGACTTCTAACGTTCTTAATTCAAAGCACTCTGCAACCCTTAATGCATCCTCTTTGTCTTCCGGATTAGAATGACTGGGCATAACCACCCCGATACAATTATCTGGAAATGCTCTACTACAAAGCCCTGCGACCACTGCGGAGTCAACCCCCCCAGAAATTCCCACCACTAGTCCTTTCGACTTGACCTCAGTCACCCTTTCACGCAACCAGTCCACCGCTTGATTGATACGACCTGTTAATTCTTCATCTGTCCACATCTAGCTCTACCCCCTGATTTTGATTATTTGCTTTAATATCATGATAGATTTTTAATAGTAACTGCTGTTTTAATTCAAAGAGATTGGTCGACAAATCGACAATGTAGCTGTGCGGATTAGTCAATCGTTTAACTTCATCCCAGAAGGTTTCTAATTCCGTTCTGGCATAGGACTGTATCTCTATGAGCTTTGGTAATTCATAAACCCGTTTTCCGCCTCTGAACACAGGAATTAAGAGTTCTCTGGTCCGAAAATTCTTTAATGTTTTCCTTTTCCACGTCTGTTCAGGATCAAAGATCGTAAGGGGTTTCCCTTCTGCGAAAACTTCATTTTCTAAAGCAATAAGATCTGCCATTGCTTTTCCCGCTCGGTCGTAAAAGCGCACTACTTTTTTAATTCCCGGGTTTGTGATCTTGGATATGTTCTCAGAGACTTTTAGTCGAGGTTGAAAAACATCCCGCTCTCCTTGAGCAGCCAGTTTGTAAACCCCCCCTAAAGATGGGCTGTCTTTGGAAGTAATGAGACTCGTTCCGACACCCCAGGCATCAATTGCTGCCCCCTGGGCCCTAATGGCGAAAATAGTTTCCTCGTCCAAATCATTGGATCCTACGATAATCGCACTCTTTAGTCCCGCTTCATCGAGCATTTGACGGGATGCCTTGGACAAATACGTTAAATCTCCGCTATCTAAACGTATCCCTTGGAAATGGTGACCTTTTGCTTCCAGTTCAAGTCCAACCTTAATTGCATTGGGGACCCCCGATTCTAGGACACTATACGTATCCACAAGCAACAAGCATTTATCCGGGAAAGTACGTGCATAGGCTCGGAACGCCTCTAATTCCGATGGGAAACACTGGATCCAACTGTGCGCCTGGGTTCCTGAAACGGGGATACCATATCGTCTTCCTGCTAGGATATTTGACGTAGATTGACACCCCCCGATAAAAGCTGCCCGTGCTCCCAGAACTCCAGCATCTGGTCCCTGCGCTCTGCGCAAGCCAAATTCCATAACTGGGCCCCCGTGTGCAGCTGTCACCACCCGTGACGCCTTGGTAGCAATCAAGCTCTCAAAATTAACTAAGTTTAGAATAGCTGTCTCAAGGAGCTGTGTTTCCATAATTCGCCCTTTAACTCGGATCAATGGTTCAAAAGGGAAAACAGGAGTCCCTTCCGGTATCGCGTCTATGTCCCCTGTAAAACGGAAGGTACGCAATTCCTCGATAAACTCCTCTTTAAAGAGGTTTAGGCTACTCAAATACGCCAAATCTTCTTCTTTAAAGGTGAGGTTTTCAATATATTCCACGACTTGTTCAAGTCCTGCTGCCAGAACATACCCGCCTTTAAACGGAAGTGTTCTAAAGAAGACATCAAATACGGCTTCCTTATTACGACATCCATTCGTCAAATAACCCTGCATCATTGTTAATTGATAAAGGTCTGTTAACATAGTTAGATTTTCCATCGACAATTGCCTCGCCACTCTCACTCCAAAATTCGATTGATTGCTGTAATCTATAGCTTACTATATCTTGATGCAAATCATGCGTGAGAATTTCGACCTTTCACCCTTGATATCCTGCTTTTAGCCTTAAATAAAAACCCAAAGGATAATTCCTCTAGGTTTAAAAGGTCTAAATTGTCGTATTACGGCAAATGCGTTAAGTACTTATCCACAGGCTTTGTTCGTTTATCCCCCGTTATTTAAGGCTTATCCACGTTAAAATCCGATATATTTTGATATTATCCACAGAGTTATCCACATTATACACAGGCTTTTTCTAAAGTTCGTGAAAACGAAGGCGTAAAAACCCAGTAATCAAGCATGGTACAAAGTCACCTGAAACCCTATACGGGTATAATAACTCCTTTTTATTGTATGATACCATCCTAATACCTATTTTTCCGTTTTAGTACGTCATTAACTACCTGTTCATCGCATTATTTCGACAAAATATGAGTTGATGTTTCTGTTCACTCTACCAAAGTAGTTTCTCCAACACGTCACGACTTACTCGAATTCCTTCAGCAACCGTTTCCGGCGAAGGACCTCCCGTTATCTTTCGCGCGCGCACACAATATTCAATCCCGATAGCTTCAAACAGATCCGCTTCGAAAATTGGAGAGAGCTCCTGATAGTCGCTTAAACCTAGCTCTTCTAACCCAATTCCTTTTTTGCTACAGTGCAGTACAATGCGCCCGACTAACTCATGCGCCTCCCGGAAGGGAACCCCTTTCTTGGCCATGTAATCTGCCAGATCCGTTGCATTGGTAAACCCACCTTTTGCTCCACAAGCCATCACCTCACGGTTTACTACCATAGTCCTCAGCATCGGTTCTACAACGAGCAAGCACTTTTGAATCGTGTCCACTGCATCAAAAACCTGTTCTTTGTCCTCTTGCATATCTTTGTTATAAGCAAGTGGAAGACCTTTCATGATGGTTAAGAGTGCTACTAAATCACCATATACGCGCCCAGTTTTTCCTCTCACTAATTCAGCCACATCTGGGTTTTTCTTTTGAGGCATGATACTTGACCCTGTAGAATATCCATCATCCATCGAAATAAATTGAAACTCCCCGGTGGACCAAATAACGAGTTCCTCACACATTCGGCTCAGGTGCATCATCAGGATGGAGCCGGTTGCTAAAAATTCCAAGGCAAAATCCCGGTCGCTTACCCCATCTAAGCTGTTTAAGGTAACTCCGTCAAACCCAAGTTCCAAGGCCACTTTCTCCCGGTCGAGCGGGAACGTCGTTCCAGCCATCGCCCCTGATCCGAGAGGAGAAATATTTAAACGTTTCCGAGTATCTTTGAGCCGATCGAGGTCACGTAAAAACATTTGCACGTAGGCCATCATATGATGGGCAAACGTGATCGGCTGTGCCTTTTGCATATGTGTGTATCCAGGCATCCAGGTTTCAAGATGCTCTTCCGATATATTGAAAAGAGTCTGGAGCAATTTCTCCAATAGGTTTTTAGTCTCGTCAATCTCACTTCTCAAATAAAGCCTTAAATCTAAGGCTACTTGGTCATTTCGACTGCGCCCGGTATGTAGTTTTTTCCCCACCGATCCAATTCGTTCTGTTAAAAGCTTCTCGACATTCATATGGATGTCTTCTGCGCCAATCTCAAATTCCACTTTTCCAGCCTGAATATCCTGGAGGATTCCTTCTAGTCCCTCAATCAAACGGTTTGCTTCCTCTTCAGAAATAACCCCAACGCTTCCGAGCATTCTCGCATGGGCTACACTCCCTAAGATATCCTGTTTGTGAAGGCGTTGGTCGAAGCTAATTGAGGAATGAAAATCTTCTACCAATACATCTGTAGTCTTTTCAAAACGTCCGCCCCAGAGCTTCACTTCTCATCTTCCCTTCGTTGATAACACTTTTCTTATTCTTTGAGTGTTATCTTTAGATATTAACCTTGAATTCATCCACATGTCTAGAATCTATATAGAAAACTTGGCTGGCGCCAA
>PKWS01000225.1:0-2994 GCA_003132105.1 Desulfosporosinus sp. | reverse complement strand
TCTGACTAGTATAAAGAAAGCGCCGGATGCCGGCGCTAATCTTCGCTCTTATTTACGCAACCCTGACTGTTTCTCCATTAAAGCTCTTACTTTTAACGGCAACCCAAAGAGATTAATAAATCCGCCCGCATCCTTTTGATCATATACGCCGTCCTCACCAAACGTTGCATACGCTTCATTATAGAGGGAATATGGGGATTTTACACCCGCTGATGTACAATTTCCTTTGTATAATTTCACGCGTACCGTACCTGTGACGTTTTTCTGGGTCACATCGACAAAGGCATCTAAGGCTTCGCGAAGCGGAGAATACCATACTCCATCATAAACAATTTCTGCATATTTTAAAGCTAATTGTTCTTTGTAATGAAGTGTAAGACGATCAAGTGTGAGATGTTCCAAAGCCTGATGCGCCATATACAGAATCGTTCCGCCGGGAGTCTCATAAACACCCCGTGATTTCATACCGACGAGGCGGTTTTCAACCATATCAACAATTCCGACCCCGTTTTTTCCACCCATTTCGTTGAGGGTTTCCAATAAAGCTACTGGAGCAATTTTTTCGCCATTTAATGAGGTAGGAACTCCTTGTTCAAACCCAAGTTCAAGGTAAGTCGCCTCATCAGGAGCATCCTCTGGAGAAACACCCAGTAAATAAAGGTCGCGTTTGGGTTCATTCCAAGGATCTTCTAAGTCCCCGCCCTCATGGCTTAAGTGCCAAAGGTTGCGATCCATACTATAGGGACGATCTTTCGTTACCGGAACTGGAATTCCACGCGCTTCTGCATAATCGATGCAATCTTCCCTGGATTTGAGATCCCAAATTCTCCAGGGGGCAATGATCTCTATGTCTGGATTAAGTGCTTTAATACTGAGTTCAAATCGCACTTGATCATTTCCTTTACCAGTTGCGCCATGGCAAATCGCCTCTGCCCCTTCCTGCTCAGCGATTTCCACTAAACGACGAGCAATCAGAGGACGAGCAAACGAAGTCCCCAAGAGATAGTCTCCTTCATAAACTGCCCCAGCCTTTAACGTGGGAAAGATAAATTCCGTGACAAATTCTTCTCTCAGATCTTCAATATACAGTTTGCTTGCACCGCTTTTGATGGCTTTCTCCTGAAGCGGAGCCAATTCTTCCCCCTGTCCAAGATCTGCCGCCATGGCAATCACTTCATACCCGTAAGTTTCCTTAAGCCAGGGAATAATAATGGAAGTGTCCAACCCACCAGAATATGCTAAAATAACTTTTTTCATGTCTATCTCCCTTTTTTCCTTGACTAATGTCGTCGTGTTAATCTCTTGATTATAGTATACTTCTACACTAAAAACTATTTATCTATTTCCAAGACTCCCACTTCTATAAGGGAGTTCCATGCTCTGCTTCGGTGGGGGTAGACTCCCCCACCGAAGTCCCGAGTTCACTTTACGTTCCTGCTCGTTGGAATGATCGCCCTTTATTTGGCAGCAGCTTCCAATGGTAATCCTGCCTTTGTGTTTGATGAGCTAGCTGCTTCTATTACTAACGCCATAATCGCCTTTTGAGCATGCAGACGGTTTTCTGCTTCGTCAAAGACAACCGACTGAACCCCTTCAATAACATCATCTGTGATTTCCTCCCCACGATGAGCAGGAAGGCAATGCAGTACGATAGCAGATTGGTTCGCCAGTTTCAGCACGTCTGAATTGATCTGATACCCTTCAAAAGCCACCTTACGAACTTTTGCCTCTTCTTCTTGACCCATACTGGCCCAAACATCCGTATAAAGCACATCAGCACCTTTTACAGCTTCTAAGGGATCATCGATCACTTCTACACACCCGCCGTTCTCTTTGGCATCAGCCTGGGCCATGGCAACAATCAATGGATCTGGCTTATATCCCGGAGGAGAAGCGATAACGACATGCAATCCCATCTTAGCTCCCCCAAACATCAGGGAATGAGCCATGTTATTCCCATCTCCGATGTAGGCAAGCTTCAACCCCGCTAAGCGGCCTTTGTGCTCCTGTATAGTCATCAGATCTGCAAGCACCTGACAAGGATGTAGCAGGTCAGTTAGTCCGTTAATAATTGGAATCGTGGAATACTTTGCCAAATCCAAGACATCCTGATGGCTAAAGGTACGAATCATGATTCCATCGACCATCCGGGAAAGAACACGCGCTGTATCAGCTATCGTTTCTCCTCTCCCCAATTGGATATCCCGTCCACTAAGAAAGAGTGCATGCCCCCCGAGTTGGTACATCCCTACTTCGAAAGAAACCCTTGTCCGTGTAGAAGACTTCGTAAAAATCATCCCCAAGGTCTTGCCTTGAAGAATTGTATGAGGCCGTCCGGCTTTTTGCTCTTCTTTAAGTTCTCTAGCTACATCTAAAACGCAACTTAATTCATCTTGAGAAAAATCATGAAGCGATATAAAGTCCCGTCCCTTAAATATAGATCGATCTATTGTTTTCATAAGTCATCCACCCCTTCATATGTATTATTATACTTTTAAATGTATAATAATACAATACTTAAAATCAAATATTCTTTCCATCTCAACTTATAAACAATTGGCTCTTGAATGAAGGTAAAGCGACAATTCGGTATATGTGAGAATAAAAGAAGATTGATTCAGAGTAGAATAGTTTAAAGCAGGATTAATAAGTTATTATAGCGAAAGTAATTATTGTTTAGTCTAATCGTTTTTTACTAATCTATGTTCACCACTCCAGTAATCTAACCATGGGAGGAATGTACATGACTTGGTCCGAACGTATTAAGTTGGCTTGGACAACATTTAAGAGAGAAGCGCTCCCCTTGTATGGCTGGACCCTCATTTTCATAGGGGTCAGTGTTTTTCTTGTAGTTGCCATGGTTATCGGAGTTTTAGCCCAATTGCACTGGTCCTTTCCCCAGGCTTATAGCGGATCTTTTTCACCCGGTATGCCTGTCCCTGGGGTACCTCCGAATCCAGGTTTGAACCCCTATGCTGGCCCGTTCGGATCCCC
>PKWS01000080.1 GCA_003132105.1 Desulfosporosinus sp. | reverse complement strand
TCTTTCCAGAAAACGTCACAGTTATTGTTTATGCCCCTAGCTTAACACCGAATGAAGTGAGTATCATTCAAGACATCGTCGTCCGAGTAACAAAAGTTCGACTGGATAAGATTACGATATCAACTATAAAATAAATCGTACAATATCTTTTGTGTTTTCATAGATTTATAAAGCTGTTGCATAAGTGACAGCTTTTTGAGTTGTACTAGTCAGAAAGTATAACTGACAGTTATATAACTTTCTGGAAGCATAAGTGCAACTAAGGCTATCGCCGGCGCCTGGAGGCTTGGCGCTAACCAAGTTTTCTTTATCATAAAATACTGTATACTTACTGTCATCTCGTTGATAAACCCGCCGTACCCCCATATAATAAATATATGTCTTAATTTTCGTAATAAAAAATCATCCTTTGCAGGGATTTTCAAACAATGGGGAGAATACAGAAAGGGGTAAGGCTAGTGAAACCAGTCAAAATTACGGATACAACTTTGAGGGATGCTCACCAAAGCCTTTGGGCCACTCGGATGCGAACTGAAGATATGCTGCCAATTCTAACAGAGTTGGATGAGGCTGGATATTTTTCACTAGAAGTATGGGGAGGAGCCACCTTTGATGTCTGTTTGCGCTTCTTAGGTGAGGACCCTTGGGAGCGGTTACGGCAGATCAAGAGTCTTGTCAAAAAGACGCCACTGCAAATGTTATTAAGAGCCCAGTCCTTAGTCGGGTACCAACACTACCCAGATGACGTAGTTCGGGAATTTGTGTCGCTGAGTGTGAAAAATGGAATCGATATTATCCGTATTTTTGATGCGCTAAACGATGTTAGAAATATGGTTGTTCCCATGGANNCGGCTAAAAAAGCAGGTGCACATGTTCAAGCGTCTGTTGTCTATACCATAAGCCCAGTTCATACGATAAAACATTACTTAGAAACAGCCACGGCGCTAGCCGAACTTGGTGCAGATTCCATCTGTATAAAGGATATGGCCGGATTGTTAACGCCGTACAAGGCTTACGAATTGGTTTCGTTGTTGAAAAAAGAGTTAGGGATTATGATTCATTTGCATAGCCATTATATTGGCGGAATTGCCGTACCAGCGTATTTAAAGGCAGTAGAAGCAGGGGCTGATGTAATAGACACTGCCAGTGTCCCTCTAGCTTTTGGTGCAAGTCAACCACCCGTCGAAACAGTCGTTCGGGCGTTACAAGACACGGGATATGATACGGGCTTGAATCTGCGTAAACTGTTTCATGTTGCAAAGTATTTTGAAGATTTGCGAAAAAGACGAGGTTTCGAACGTGGTATAACACGAATCTCGGATATGAGAGTGTTTGAGCATCAGGTTCCAGGGGGGATGATCTCAAACCTTGTATCTCAACTGGAAGAACAAGGGGCCTTGGAGCGCATTCACGATGTGCTGGAGGAGATCCCAAAGGTTCGAGCGGAATTAGGATATCCACCGTTGGTCACACCTACAAGTCAAATCGTCGGGACGCAAGCCGTATTAAACGTGCTGTGCGGGGCAAGATATAAGTTAGTGCCGGGTGAAGTAAAGGCCTATGTACGTGGCCAATATGGTCGTCCCCCAGCCCCTATAAATCCTGAAATCCAGAAGAAAATCATTGGCAGTGAAGAACCGCTGACCGTTCGACCTGCTGATATACTTGAACCTGGACTAGCGAAGGCTGGGCGAGACAGTGCTGGATTTGCACGTTCCCCGGAAGACGTGATCAGTTATGCCATTTTCCCTCAAGTTGCCAAAAAGTTTTTTGAGGATAGACAAGGTGGCGTTCTAGTAAAAGAGGCAACGAAAGAAACCAAAGAAACTCGCATAGCATTGCTGTCTAAGGAGGATTCGAAATTGAATTTACAAGAAATAAAAGAATTAATTAAGATTATAGATGAAACTGAAATTAGTGAATTAAATCTTGAAAGTGATGGAGTGAAAATATCCATTCGCAAAGGACCAAGTGTGGTTACAGGCATTCCAGTTACTGCAATCGCACGTCAAGAGGGTGTGGAGCGCAGTGTTGCACCCTCTACAGTTCAGCCTACACCCAGTATTGAAGCTTTCTCCAAAGCACCCGACCCAGTTGTTCCGACGAACGCGGAAATGATTACTTCTCCCATGGTAGGAACGTTTTATAGTTCACAGTCTCCAGAAGCACCTGCTTTTGTTAACGTAGGACAGCAGGTTAAAGTTGGGCAGCCTGTTTGCATTGTTGAGGCTATGAAATTAATGAATGAGATTGAGTCAGAAATAGAGGGCAAGATCATTCAAATTCTAGTTGAGAACGGGCAACCTGTCGAATATGGCCAACCGCTGTTCATCATTGAAAATAAGGAGAAATAGCATGTTTAAGAAAATCTTGATCGCGAATCGCGGAGAAATCGCCTTGCGCGTCATTCGGGCATGTCGCGAGCTTGATATTGAGACTGTCGCTGTTTTTTCCGAGGGAGATCGAGAAGCTTTGCACGTAAAGGCAGCAGACGAAGCAATTTGCATCGGCCCTGTGGCAAGTGCCAAGAGTTATCTGAATATCCCCAACATAATCAGTGCGGCGGAATTAACAGGTGTTGATGCAATTCACCCTGGATACGGTTTCTTATCTGAAAATGCCCGATTTGCGGAAATATGTGAATCGTGTGGTATCTCTTTTATCGGGCCATCCCCTAAAGTCATTGAAAGCATGGGAGATAAGGCCATGGCGCGGAAAACGATGATTGAGTGCGGCGTTCCTGTGGTTCCCGGTTCTAAAGACATTATCAAAGATGTAGAAACCGCCGGGACAGTTGCGGAAGAAATCGGGTATCCCGTTTTGATTAAAGCGTCAGCAGGAGGCGGTGGGAAAGGAATGCGGGTCGCTCAAAACTCCAAAGAATTGAGCAAATCCATTCAAGCGGCACAAAACGAAGCTCAGGCGTCATTTGGCAACTCTGCGGTTTACCTGGAGAAATACGTTGAAGAACCTAGACACATAGAGTTTCAAATATTAGGAGATAAATATGGTAATGTAGTCCATTTGGGGGAACGGGATTGTTCTTTACAACGCCGCCATCAAAAACTTTTAGAAGAATCTCCTTCAAGTGCTATATCCCCGGAGTTAAGAGCCGAAATGGGTGCTGTGGCGGTCGAAGCGGCCAAGTCGGTGAACTATTCAAATGCAGGGACGATCGAGTTTTTATTGGATCGTCACGGGAACTTTTATTTCATAGAAATGAACACGCGTATTCAGGTTGAGCATCCGGTCACAGAGCTGGTAACGGGGCTTGATTTAGTCAAGGAACAGATTCGTATAGCAGCTGGCGAACCCCTAGGATATACTCAAGATGACGTTCAACTTCGAGGTTGGGCAATAGAGTGCAGAATCAATGCGGAAGACCCAGATAAGAAGTTCATGTCTTCACCAGGGATGATTACACGCTATCATGTTCCTGGTGGGCCAGGAGTACGGGTTGACAGCGCAGCATATCAGGGGTATACGGTTCCGCGCTACTATGATTCAATGGTGGGAAAATTAATTGTCTGGGGTGCCACAAGGCAGGAGGCCATAGCACGTATGAAGCGAGCCCTCGAGGAATTTGTGATTGAAGGGATTCATACGACGATTCCATTTCATTTGAAAGTGTTGGACAATGCCTTCTACCGCCGTGGAGAAGTTTACACGAATTTTATCCAGCGCCGTATTTTAGGGGAAGAATAATTGCCTTGAATCTCCTTTGCTAGATCAGTCTTATTTTGGTATAATGGCAACATAATATAGGATAAAGGATACATACTGTGGGTGGAGTGTTTAACTCGATCGATATTCGAACATTGACTTAGTGGGAGGGGACAACATGGAAGGCTTAGGAACGGATAATTCCTTGGGTTCTATTAGGATTGCTGACGAAGTAGTTGAAGTNNGGGGGTCTTGTGGGAGATCTTGCACACATGTTAGGGAGAAATAAAAATCTGTCAAAAGGGGTTAAGGTTGAAGTCGGCGAACATGAGGTTGCAGTAGACCTCTTTATTGTGGTGGAGTATGGTGTATCTATTCCTGAGGTCGCTTTAAGTGTGCAGGAATCGGTGAAGGAAGCCATTGAAAGCATGACGGGGCTCAAGGTCGTAGAAACAAATGTTCATGTGCAAGGGGTAAATTTTAAACCGGTACTGGAAACCAAAATCAAAGATGAAGAATTTCGGCTGAAGTAGCGTGGGCCCCCCCTGGATATGCCAGGGGGGGTTTCTGAAAGAAGGGACGACAAATGTTAGCCTATGCTTTAGGACTAATCCTAATCCTGGTGGCTCTCTGGATATTAGCCATGGCCACAGGGTGGGGGCTTCCTTATATTTTGCTTGCTAATGGGCTTG
>PKWS01000370.1:8491-9298 GCA_003132105.1 Desulfosporosinus sp. | reverse complement strand
GATTCCGAGGAACGGTTAATTGCCACCTTGAAAAAACCGTTGGCTCAATTAGGAGAATTAGCCTATCTAAAAGTCACAGCAAAGACTCAGATCGGTGCCTTTTTGGATATAGGTTTGGAGAGAGGTTTGTTTTTACCTTTCCATGAACAAAAATTTCCTATTCAAGTGGGTAAAGGGTATTTGGTAAAGGTCTACTTGGATAAGAGTCAGAGATTGAGCGCCACGACAGAAATCTATGAGTATCTATCGGCAGAATCTCCCTATCTGAAGAACGCGAAAGTAGCAGGAACGGTTTATTCAGTGAATCCTGAAATTGGAGCTTTTGTAGCCGTAGATAATAAGTATATGGGACTCATTCCTGTCAATGAGTATTTTAGTGAGTTGCGAGAGGGCGATCAAGTTGAGGCACGGGTTATCAGGGTAAGAGAAGATGGCAAGCTTGATTTATCGCCAAGGGATCTTTCCTATATACAAATGGATGAGGACACGTTGAAAATCCTCCAAGGAATAAAGAACCACGAAGGATTTCTGGCGCTTAATGATAAAAGCAGCCCCCTTGAAATTCAAAGTCGCCTACATTTGAGTAAAGCTGCCTTTAAAAGAGCACTAGGCAAACTCCTTAAGGAAAATAAAGTGATGCAGACGGAGGGTGGTCTAAAGGAAATGCCTTTACCATTGTCTCTGAAAACAGAACCTCCTTCCAAATTCGTCGTTTGGGAAGATTGCTGATCGGCAGGTCTCCTGGCTTAGGATCATCGCGCACTGTCCCTTCCCAGTCCGTAAGGACTAGTGGCTATGACAGTAGCT
>PKWS01000370.1:3462-8397 GCA_003132105.1 Desulfosporosinus sp. | reverse complement strand
GATTATGCTTTACAAGTTTGGACGGTAGCAAGTTTTAATCATAATATTGAATCGGACCATCACGTGGTGGTAGGAAATGCGTCGCAGGAGGCGGATATCAGGGTAATGAATCTTGCGCAAAACGGAGATGTGGCAGTTACACAGGATTGGGGCCTGGCGGCAATGCTGTTGGGGAAAGGGGTGAAGTGTTTAAATCCTGACGGGAGAGAGTTTAGTACTAATAATATTGAATTTTTACTTGAGGAGAGGGAAGCCAAAGCAAAGTTCAGACGGGGTGGGGGGAGAACCAAAGGACCGAAAAAGAGAAGGTTAGAAGATGATCAACAGTTCGAGGCCTGTCTACAGGATATACTCACCAGGATATAAGCCGATGGGCCTTATATCCCCATTGATAAATCCGGGGGCATTACAACCCGTTGGGAAAAAGACTTTGCACTTTTGACAAAATTTGATTAAACTAAGGATTGTGGGCTCGACTAAGTCGGTCTCCAAAACTTTTTTAAGATAAACGATGGAGGTTAATAATGAGTACAATAGTTGAAACAAAGGAATTCCAAACAGAGATTCGGCAATTGCTGGATATTGTCATCCACTCACTCTACACTGATCGCGAGATTTTTTTGAGGGAGCTCATTTCTAATGCAGCAGATGCTATGGAGAAACTACGTTACACGCAACTTACAGGCCCAGAGGTTTTAGACAAGGATTTGCCATTAGAAATCCATATCGATACGGATGATACTGCCCATACCTTGACCATTACGGATACCGGAATAGGGATGACTAAAGAAGAGCTGGTTGAGAATATAGGGACTATCGCCCATTCGGGCTCCAAAGAATTTATCAAACACCTGAGCGCCAAAGGGGA
Organism: Desulfosporosinus sp.; assembly: GCA_003132105.1. Taxonomy (GTDB): domain Bacteria; phylum Bacillota; class Desulfitobacteriia; order Desulfitobacteriales; family Desulfitobacteriaceae; genus Desulfosporosinus. Next base: position 7,529 of record PKWS01000370.1, on the reverse strand, counting down.
TCAAAAGGATCTTAACCTGATCGGGCAATTTGGGGTTGGTTTTTACTCTGCCTTTATGGTTGCGGATAAAGTGACTTTATATACCCGTTCCCATCAAATGGAGGGTGAATGCTTCGTTTGGGAATCAGACGGCGTAGGGAGTTATACGATTACTGAAGGAGAAGACCTAAGTAGGGGTACGAAGATGGTTCTTCATTTAAAAGAGGATGCTTACGATTTTGCCAAGGAAGAAACTGTCCAACGAATCATTAAGCAATATTCTAGTTTTGTACCCTACCCGATTATCGTCAATGGGCAGAAAGTAAACACGGTTGATGCCCTTTGGACTAAAAACAAAAACGAGATCACGGATGAAGAGTACAACGAATTTTATAAGTTCATTGCCAATGCTCATGATGAACCGCTCTTTCGTCTGCATTTTTCATCAGATGCCCCAATAAATATTAACACCTTATTATTTGTTCCCAAGGAGAACCTCGAACAATTTGGTTTTGGACGAACAGAGCCAGGGGTAAACCTTTATTGCAAAAAAGTATTAATTCAAGAAAAATCCCCGGTTGTATTGCCTGAGTGGTTGCGCTTCTTAAGAGGAGTTATGGACAGTGAGGAGCTACCCCTTAATATTTCCAGGGAGACCATGCAGGACAGTGCTTTGGTCAGCAAGCTTAACAAAGTAGTTACAAGCCGTTTTCTTAAATTCCTAGATGGTCAAGCGACTTCAGAACAGGAAAAGTATAAAGAGTTCTGGGAAAAGTTTAATTTCTTCATTAAAGAGGGGGCAGCCAATGACTTCACGCATCGTAAAGAACTCGTCAAACTTTTACAGTTTGAATCGTCTAATACCTTGTCAGGAGAATTGGTTTCTTTAGCAGATTACGTAGGTCGTATGAAAGAAGATCAAACAGCAATCTATTATGTCAACGGTCCTACGCGTGAGGGGATAGAGTCTGGTCCGTATCTGGAAGTATTTCGGGACAAAGGCTATGAAGTGATTTATACGTATGCAGCAATTGACGACTACATCTTTGGGGCGATCGGAGAATATGAAGGCAAGAGATTGATTTCTGCCGATCAAGCTGATTTAGATTTAGGTAATGCTGAACAGAAAGATAGAAGTGAACTTGCCTTGCCCGAAGAAGAAGTTAAGGTTTTGACGGGCTGGTTCAAAGAGGTCTTAGGCAGTAAAGTGACCGAAGTACGGGAATCTAAGCGCTTGGTAGACAGTCCTGCAGTTGTTCTAAGCCCCTATGGGACAAATAGTATGCAACGGATGATGCAACTCATGAATAAAGATTCNNATGAGGACACCTTTGCGAAGGTTGCAGCAGAACAAATTTTCGAGAATGCACAAATTGCCGCTGGGCTTATTATTGATCCTAGGGGTATGGTAAAACGACTCAATGAAATCTTGGAGCGTGCATTGGGGTAAACCGTAAAATAGGTTAGGTCCAGGAAAGAGGATGGTTTGCCATCCTCTTTTTAGTTGGTCTTGTTTGCTTATTCCGCCAAATATGACTATGATGGTATTTGGATATAAAGATAGGTGGGTGTCTATATTGGAACTATTAGAAGCGATACAACAACGGCGCAGTATTCGGAAGTTTACTGAGCAAACGGTGGATAAAGGGCTGGTTCAAGAGCTCATTGATGTGTCAGTTTGGGCGCCCAGTGCTTCGAATGAGCAACCCTGGGGTTTCGTGATTGTCCAAGATCAAGTATATTTGAACGAACTATCGACCGCTGCGAAGTCCGGAATTCTCGAGAAGATTAATGTGCTCCCTGCGCTTGAACAATACCGGAGCACTATGGAAAACCAGGCATTTAATATTTTCTACAATGCGCCTGCGCTTGTAATCTTTTACGGAAAGAAAGACGATCCGCACACAGATCATGACTGTAGCATGGCGGCTCAGAACTTTATGCTTGCGGCGCGTGAAAAGGAGCTTGGAACCTGCTGGATTGGCTTTGCTGAAGCAGTTTGCGCTTCAGATGAATTTAAAACAAAACATCATATTCCAGAAGATTATAAGCTGGTAGCTCCAATCATACTTGGATATCCCGACCATTTCCCCCAAAACTCCATTTCTCGGAAGGACTACCCGGTTTTCTCATGGGTTACAAATAACTAGTGCAAAAAGGAAGGAGAAGATTTAATGGATCAACTACTGGAAACCCGCAAAAAAGTGGTTGAGAAAGGAATTGAAATGCTATCGACAAACCTCACGGTAGGTACCTGGGGAAATATCAGTTGTCGCGTGCCTGGAGAAGACTATATTGCCATCACCCCGACCGGAATGAGCTACGATACGTTGGTGCCTGAGGATATCGTTGTCTTGGACTTAAGAGGAAACATCATCTGCGGAACTCGTAAACCTTCCATTGAAGTGCCTCTGCATTTGGCGATTTATACTGCCCGCGAGGATGTACAGGCAATTGTGCATACCCATAGTGCTTATGCTACTGCAATGGCCGTGGCGCGGAGAGAAATTCCGGGAGCCGTTGAAGATTTAGTACAGATTGTAGGCGGAAATGTGCGTGTTAATGAATATGCACTGCCTGGAACAGAACAGCTTGGCATCAACACGGTCAAGGCAATGGAAGGGCGCAATGCAGTTTTACTTGCGAACCACGGTATGTTGGGTGCCGGTCGGAACTTAGAAGAAGCCTTTAGAGTTTGCCAAGTCGTTGAAAAATCGGCACAAGTAACACTTCTAGCACAACTCCTAGGTGGGGTCGTTGAACTATCTCAAGACGATATTGACGGAATGAGAAATTACTATCTTCAGGGATATGGTCAAGAGAAAGAGAANNCGTAAAATTGATTGGGTGGCACCACGAATGCAAGTTCTAAATATGGTGCGTAAAGAATTCGAGGAACAACTGCCCTTTGCAGGTAAGAAAGTAGTTATTTGTTTACATTTAGAAGCGAAAACTGCTTACCTTGCCCATGTGATTAGAGCCGGAGGAGCAGAGGTGACAGTGGTCGCTAGCAATCCCCTTTCTACCCAGGATGATGTCGTAGCAGCTCTAGTACAACAAGGAATCGAAGCACATGCTTGGTACAATGCGACGGAAGAAGAATTCAATCATCATCTGCAATTGGCCTTAGATACAGAGCCTGATTTTATCATTGATGACGGAGGAGATCTTGTTTCCACGATACATACAACACGTCCTGAGCTTCTCCAGAAAGTTAAGGGAGGAGCAGAAGAGACGACGACAGGTGTTTTGCGATTACATTCTATGGTGCGTAATGGGGTTCTGAAGTTTCCGATGATTGCGGTCAATGATGCACAATGCAAGTACTTGTTTGATAACAGGTATGGTACTGGCCAATCTGTTTGGGATGGAATCATGCGGACGACTAACTTGGTTGTAGCGGGCAAAACGGCCGTCATTGCTGGGTACGGTTGGTGTGGTAAAGGAGTGGCTCTGCGTGCAAAGGGATTAGGAGCGCGTGTGATCATTTGTGAAGTTAACCCAATCAAGGCAAACGAGGCGTTGATGGATGGATTTGAAGTTATGCCCATGGCTGAGGCCGCTAAGTTCGGAGATTTCTTCATAACGGTTACTGGTAACACTGATATTATAAATAAGGAGCACTTTGTTGTAATGAAATCAGGTGCTATCATGTGTAATGCTGGACACTTCGATGTGGAGGTCAACGTTGCCCAACTGAAAGAAATAGCTGAGGGACGGTTAGTCAACCTAGCCGCTGGTGATGGTCATCCTGCAGAAGTAATGGACATGACGTTTGCTTTACAGGCACTGTCTCTTCAATACGTTGCCTTGAACTATGACAAACTGTCAGCTGAAGTTTATCAAGTCAATACTGAGATTGATGAGAAAGTGGCTATGCTAAAACTTCAGTCGCTTGGTTTATCTATTGATAAATTAACCGAGGAGCAAGTAGGATATCTCGCATCGTGGAGTTCTGAAGAGGCCTAATTGATAGCCTGACATGATGAATTACAAAGGTAATTATCGGTGATATCTCGATAATTACCTTTGTTGTTGCTTATTCTACTATGTGCTAAATTGGGTAAGAGGGAGTTTATATCTTGGAA
>PKWS01000370.1:0-3405 GCA_003132105.1 Desulfosporosinus sp. | reverse complement strand
GCAGGAAAGACCACAGTATTGAATGCTCGAATTCTTTACTTAATCTTATCTCAGGGCGTAAATCCAGAGAATATCCTGGCCTTAACGTTTAGTAAGGCTGCGGCTAAAGAAATGGACGTGCGGTTTCAACAATTATACGGTCAATTAGTGAAGCAACGAATCCGATTTTCCACGATTCATAGTTTTTGCTACAATATAGTGAGAGCCTATTTTCAGGAGAAACGTATCGCGTACACTCTGATTGAAAATGAGCAGGGAGTACTTAGCAAAAACGCTGTCCTCAAACGGCTCTATGAAGAGATAAATCAGACGATCTTAACCGAAGATAAGCTGGAAGAGCTGGCAAACGCAATCTGTTTTATTAAAAATAGCATGATTTCAATTTTAGAAGTACAAANNAATTAACCGAGGAGCAAGTAGGGTATCTAGCATCCTGGAGTTCTGAAGAGGCTTAATGATATTCTGACATAACGAATTATAAAGGTAATTATCGAACAAAACTCGATAATTACCTTTGTTTTTGTCCATCTCTAAATTTAATATCAAATAGGGTCGAATAATAAAGGATATAGTGAATTATCCAAGAATACATAACAAGGCTCTAATACTATCGATACTTATAGCGATATCTACAGGTGAAAGTAATAATTTGTTGTGTAGGAGTAATGAAAGGGGATATTATTTTTGGATTGGTTACGTAACAGTAAAACAGCTTTTAAAATTGGTCTCTTAATTAGTCTTATGTCTATATCACTTGGTGTAGTTGGTTTTGTAGGTTATTACTATTTTCATCAAGCGGGTATCTCTCTTGACAGTCTTTATTCACATGATTTGATAATGATCCGGGATATCAATCAAACACGCTCTGACAGTAATGCTCTAAAATCGACTGTTCTAGCAATCACCTCTTATACTCTTGACGAGACGACCAAAAATCAAAATCTTGAACAAGTAACCGTACGTGAAAAATCTATTGATACGTTTATTACTATGTATCAACCTTTAGCAACAACTAATTATGAATCAGAAAGAGTGAATAAGGCGAAGGATCAATTTATAATCATAAAGGATGTAATTCAAAAAGCTTTGGCCTATGAGAAGGCAGGTAATAAAACTGAAGCTATGGATTATTACTATAAAAACGGTTTCTCAAAACAAGAAGAATTTCAAGTGCTCTTGCGTGAACTCGGGGCCTTCAAAATTGATGAAGCAAAGTCCCATGTAACGAACAACAATAATATGATCGCTAGAGTCCAAAAGGTTCTTATTGTTTTACCCATTATGACAATACTAATTTCCGTTCTGATTGGCATCATTATCACTGGAATGATTATTGGTCCCCTGAAAATGATATTAAATAAAGTAGAACAAGTGGCTGACGGAGACCTAAAGGTTGATGAATGTTCTATACATTCCAAAGATGAAGTTGGTTTGCTCGCTACTTCCTTTAATACTATGATGCTTAATCTTCGCACTCTGGTAATTCATATTAGAAATTCAGCGGAGCAACTTGCGGCAACTTCGGAAGAAATGGTGGCTACAATGGACCAAAACGTTCAGGTTTTGAATCAGATCAGCTCGGCTATTAGTGAAGTAGCGAATGGCTCGGAACAACAGGTCAAAGCAATAACTGATACATCCGCAACGATTGAAGAACTATCCGCAAGTATAGAAGAGGTGGCTGCTAGTGGTAGTACTGTCGCAAATTCTGCGAGCACGACAGTCCAGATTGCTAGAGAGGGCCACATAACTATTACCAAAGCTGTAGAACAGATGAGCATTGTAGGAACCTCAACAGAACTTGTTCAGAATGCAGTGAACAAACTTGCAGTAGGTTTTGATAAAATTACAGAGTTTATCGATATAATTACGAATATTTCTTCTCAGACAAACCTATTAGCTTTAAATGCAGCCATTGAAGCGGCTCGTGCAGGGGAACATGGTCGTGGTTTTGCCGTGGTAGCGGAGGAAGTGCGAAAACTTGCTGAGCTGTCTCAAGATTCAGCTGTCAATATAATCACGCAAGTGAAGGAGAATCGTGAAAATATCAAAGATGCCAGTATAGCCATGGATAGTGCTGTAAGAAGCGTTAATGAGGGTGTCGAAGTTGTGAATATTGCCGACAAATCTTTTACAAATATTGCTGGTTTAATCGATGAAGTTTCAATACAGGTTAATCAAATTGCTGCAGTCGTTCAACAAATGGCTAGTGGGAGTCAATATATTGTTTCGTCTGTCTTGGCTATTGACAGTGTAAGCAAAGAAACTTCTAATCAAACCATGAATGTCAGTGCTGCAGTGGAGGAACAAACAGCATCTATGGATCAAATTTCGGATACTAGTAGGGGCTTGGCAAATTTAGCCGAAGAACTCCGAAACGCCATTGAAAAGTTCCGAGTATAAGATTTCAAGAATGAACCAGGGACATCGTTCTAGGGCGATGTTGTAACCTATACTTTCGGATATCTTAAATTTAAAACACCGTTCATTAACGGTGTTTTAAATTTTTCTGTACTAATCCTAGTGCATTAGTATGATCACGCCGGAAATTTAGCGTATAATGGACGAGATGCTGTAGAAAGTTTGTAAAAATTCACTATACTATGTAAGAAGTATGTAAGAGGGAGTTTATACTTTGGAAGATCAGGTTTTTTTTGAACGCCTCTCAACGGAAACAGGGGTGGTAATGAATGAAATGCAAAAAGAGGCGATCTGCCATCCTAAGGGTCCACTGCTGCTCTTGGCGACCCCTGGAGCAGGAAAGACCACAGTATTGAATGCTCGAATTCTATACCTAATCCGTCGACAAGGTGTGAATCCAGAGAATATCCTAGCCTTAACGTTTAGTAGGGCTGCGGCTAAAGAAATGGACGTGCGTTTTCAACATTTATACGGGCAGTTAGTGAAAGCGCGAATCAGATTTTCGACAATTCATAGTTTTTGCTACTATATAGTGAGAGCCTATTTTCAAGAGAAACGTATTGCTTTCACTCTGATTGAAAATGAGCAGGGAGTCCTTAGCAAAAACGCTGTCCTCAAACGGCTCTATGAAGAGATAAATCAAACGATCTTAACCGAGGACAAGCTGGAAGAGCTGTCAAACGCGATATGTTTTATTAAAAATAGCATAATTCCAATTATAGATGTACAAAACATGGAAACTAAGATCAAAGACCTTAGTTTGATCTATGAGGCTTATGAAAGCTACAAGAAAAACGCGCACCCGGGGAATAAACTGATTGATTTTGACGATATGCTTACTCTGTGCAACCAAATATTTGAAGAGAATCCCGAAATTCTGTTAAGGTATCAAAAGCAGTTTCCATTTGTATTAACGGATGAAAGTCAAGATACGTCAATTATTCAGAATAAAATTATTGAAAAGGTTACCAAACTTAGTGATAA
>PKWS01000170.1:2713-8322 GCA_003132105.1 Desulfosporosinus sp. | reverse complement strand
ATACAAATTCTCGAAGCGTTCTTTTGGAAAAATTGAGTACATAACCACTATCCATTTCAAGTATGCTTTCAAGTCTTACTTTTTCTACACTTGTTAAATCAGCCATTGCGATTGTCCTTCCTATACCTAATAGATTGGTCTGATAATCTTCAAGGAATTACTAACATGTGGAATGTCTATAATTTTGTATATACTGACATGTTCGGTAATACCACCTAAAATGGTAGTATTGTAGAAATAGTTCGAATAACGCTTTATTGCTCTACGTCGAGAGCATTTATCTAAGGCACAAGAGAATTTATAATTTCTTTTATTACATTCCACATCTTACCTTTATTTCCTTCCAATATAGCATAAATAACCAATAAAAGAACAAAAAAAACCAAATCGTCCAGACCGTTCATGTTAGCATAAATTACCAACGGCATTGGGAACATTTACATACTGAACATGTTCCCACGTCCGCACCCTACCTTAAAACCGTCTAATCCAAACCATCCAAACATGTTCCCTTGTACATGAAGTAGCCCAATTTCTTGAAAATATTACCTATTTTCCAATCCCCCTATTCCTGAAACCCGCACCACAAGCCACTTTCAGCTGTGTTTTCTATTGAGATAAACTACCGTCTCCACCTGCTACGCCCAAGGGAACATATTAATCATTTCTGCCCTAGTTAACATTTTCCCTTAGCAAAATCAACACTATTGCAGCTGCTTTTTCCAAGTCTTCTCCCTCATCCGCATCTACCTTATTAAACTCTATAATTATGCCTGTTTGGTATAAATCCCGTGGAATGATCACCACATCATGACGTCCGTAACCGCTCTCGCGGTTCGATTTGACCTCTTTTTAGATTACAGAAAAAGGGGAGCAATTATTGCTCCCCTTAAAAATAGTAAGTTTTCAAACCCTCAATAAGTCGTTGCATGGCGAAGGTATCTTTGATTGCGACCCGAATAAAGTTCCCCGGAAGACCTGTAAAGGTGGCACAGTCACGCACAAGAATCCCAAGCCGTCCTAAATGTTGGATCAATTCTCCTGAGGTGTGATTCAAAACCTCGATCAACGCAAAATTTACACTGGTTGGCCAAAGCCGCAAAGTTGAGAAACCACATTGAGCAAACTCCTGATAAAATAATGCCGTACTTTCCCTCAACTTTTCTCGAACTTCATCTGGAAACTTCAAATCCTCTAGTGCCGTGATCCCGGCATGCTGAGCAAGCACATTTACGGACCAAGGATCGCGGTATTGATCGAATGTAGCAAGTAAAGACTTATGCGCAAAAACCGTGCCCAAACGCAAACCCGGCAAACTGTAAAACTTTGTTAAGGAGTATAACACCATCAGGTGGTCGTTGGTGTCTATATAAGTGCGAGTAGACTGGCGTAACTCGTCCGGTAGAAAATCAAGGAAAGATTCATCAAAGAGAACCCGACATCCCAATTCTTTGGTTAGTCGAAGGATTCGTTCAAACATGTCTTTACCAAGTAGACTTCCCGTCGGATTATGGGGGGAACAAAGAAAGAGTAAGTCACACCCTTTAAGGAATTCCCGCCACATTTGGTCTACATCACTCTCGTCGCTCGAGTTTTCACTTTTTTCATCCAATTGATTAAATTTCGTCCAACCCTCAGGGCCTAGTGGGATATAGCTCACTTCAGCTCCTACAGAACGCGCAGCCCGTTCGTATTCACTAAAGGTCGGGATAGGGATGGCCACTTTTTTAGGTTTTAAAGCTTGCACGATCGTGAATATCAAGTCACCTGCTCCGTTACCTACCATAATCGATTCGGTCGGTATTCCTAGATGGTTGGAAAGTGTTTTTCTTAAGGCCTGGCTCTCAGGATCGGGGTAATTCACGATATCGGCCATTCCTTGTTGTAAGGACTTCCAAACCCCTAGTGGCGGTCCAAAAGGATTAATATTTGCGGAAAGGTCAATAAAGGTCTCCAAACCATATAATTCTTGCGCTCTTCGGAGATTTCCACCATGCATAGTTTCACCCCCTATTTTCAGTTATTTCCTTCTTTGGTACCACGATTCCACCAGAATGACTGTGAAAGAGATCAAGGTATGCAGGGGTAAACCGTTGATGTGCTTCCAGTAGCAAGTTCTTGCGTACCTCCTGACTGGAAAAGCCGTCTAGTGGAAATACTCCGGCAAGTAGTGTACCACTATGTGCCGTAACAACACCGAGCCCTCCTTTTTGAAGTACCCACATCAAGAAGGTCTCAAACTGCGATTTAATATTTATGGCTAAATTACACCGTGCACTGATCGTCCCGGCTACTGCTAATTTTTCTAAGTCGATTTGATTTATTCCTTCACGGGCTAATCCATAAGCCCTAGCAATTTCAGCTTCATAACGTCGATAATGCTTAGCCAAACCCGGCCTAGCATTAAAGACTCTAGTATCGATTGCTCCACCCCAATCTAGAGCGAGAAACAGGGCTGGGACTGAAGGACCCAGTAGGCGATGTTTATGTCTTATCACATGTTCTATTTCCGTAATCCCTGGGAACATCACACTGTCGCTCGGTTCAATTCGTAAAGCAAAATGCGCCAAGCGCTCTGGAACGGGATCTTCTCCTAAGGCAATCAGAGTGGCCGAAACCACAGCAGTAATGTCAGCCGTTGAGCTGGCCATTCCTTTCCCCTCCGGAAGCTGCTGTAAAAATTCTACCTTACCGCTTAACGATGGAAGACTTAAGTCCTCTTTGATCAATTCTAACACCTGTAAAGCTTTTGTTTTACCGAGAGGAAGATCCCAGCCTGTGGCGTGCATGTCCAATGTCACCCTAGCTTCTGAAAAACGATCAATGGGACAATCCACAAGAAATGGGATTCCTTTTCGAGCCCCTTGTACCCATTCTCCACACGTCCCCGGACACCGGGCCAACCCGATAGCTAAATCCATCATACCCCAATTCTCCCGGAACGCGATGTAAACCAGTACTCAAGTAACTCAGCTTGTCCTGAGAAATGAAGGTGAAGATAGGATCCGACGATATTATCCCGGGCATATCCCTCTATTCGATCAGATTTATCCCCTTTGAACAATTCATAGGCGGGCGGGAACTCTTGATCATAGGTCACGCGTGAATAATGAAATTCATGTCCTTGAACCGTTGTCCCACGAGGGCCTAAAAAAGTATCCTCACGGAAGACTCCTCGTCGATATCCTATGNNGGAATGAGACCAGCTAGGGGGATTTCTCTTCCTTCAAAATCCGTTATGGACCGTCCAAGGTACATGTACCCCCCACATTCGGCATAGATAGGTTTGCCACTCGCCGCGTAAGAGCGAAGAGAGTCAAGGAAAGTAAGATTTTCACTCAAAAGGTCAAGATGAAGTTCTGGAAACCCTCCGCCGATAAAAATACCGTCAAGGTTTGGTGGGAGTGCAACGTCGTGTAAAGGGCTAAAAGGTACAATAATAAAATTCAAACGTTTTGCTAGGTCTAAAGCATCCTGGTAGTAAAAAAGGAAGGCCTCATCCAGCGCCAAGCCTAACCGAAATTTATTCTCTTGAGCCATCGGNNTTGAGATCTGGTGCGCCTAACATAATGCGTTCGATTTGTTCCAAATCGACATGTTTGGTTACCAGCTGTGAAAGCGTATCAATAAAGCCATCTAATAGTCCACTCTCTCCCACAGGAACCAATCCTAAATGCCGTTCAGGAAGATGCAGTGCCGCTTCTTTCGGGAGGACTCCGAGGACAGGGATCTGGAGATCATGCAGGGCTTCTCTAAGTATCTTTTCCTGAGCAGAAGATTTTACGCGGTTAAGGATAACTCCTTGAAGGGTTACTTCAGGGTCATAAGTATTAAATCCGTGAACTAAGGCCGCTACGCTGCGGGACATCGAGGACGCATCGACAATGAGTATAATGGGAGCTTGAAGGAGTTTAGCCACATCAGCTGTACTTCCAAAACCCGCTGTTCCGTTCATACCATCAAACAAGCCCATCACACCTTCAATCACCGCCCAACACTCCCCACAACTTTGAGCAAAGACGGAAGAGAGATGCTCACCAAGAAGCCAGCGGTCAAGATTGCGGGAAGGCATCCCCGTTGCTGCCGCATGATAACTAGGATCGATGTAATCCGGCCCGACCTTGTACCCCTGGATTGGCCGCTCGCGCTTTTTCAAGGCCGCCATCAGACCAGTAGCAAGGGTTGTTTTTCCAACTCCGCTATGCGTTCCCGCTAGAACAAGACGAGGAATCTTCATGCTGTGTCTCCCTTCACACTTCAGATCGTGGTTCGCTATTCGTGGTTCGTAATTCGAATACGTGGTTTAAATATCTAACCACGAATTTGTAGTTCGAAGTTTAAAAGTCGAACCACGAATATCGAACATCTAACCACGAATATAGGCTATTATAAGAGCGGGCAAAAAGGCTAACCAAGTCGCTGTACGAACCAGATGACGACAATGAACAATGTCGGAGACGTTCACCTGATGAAGAGCATCTCCCATTTCTGCGCGGTGATGAGGCTGACCATGGTAAACATTGATGCCTCCCAGACGAACGCCTAGTAACCCAGCAACAACACTTTCTGGATTACCACCGTTTGGACTAGGATGACCGGAGGCATCGCGTTTCCATATTCGATAGGTCTGACGAACCGGCATCCCCCTCAACCAGCCTGCTATAAGTAAGAGGAGGACTGATAATCGTGCTGGCACGTAATTAGCCCAATCATCCGTTCGGGCAGAGAACCAGCCAAACTCTTCATAACGATCATTACGGTAACCGACCATCGAATCCAAAGTGCTGATCGCTTTGAATGCCATTGCCAGAGGAGCACCACCTAAGGCCGCATAAAAGAGTGGTGACAAGATCCCATCGACGAAGTTTTCTGCGAGAGTTTCAAGCGTTGCCCTTACAATCTCTCCTTCTGAAAGATTGTCTGTGTCTCTGCTAACCAACCAAGACAGCCGTTGCCGAGCCTCGCTCAAATCACCGTGTTCTAAAGGATCCAAGACACTTTGTCCCGCATCTAACAGAGATTTACCAGCCAAAGAAGTAAAAACAAAATAAGCACTCACACCTAGGCCTAATAAAGGATGAAGTGCCTTAGCTCCCAAAATTGTAGCCCATGTGAGCAGATAACTTCCTCCTACCACTAGGAAGGTTAACAGGACTCCACGCCGACGGCGTGCCGATGGAGCTCCCAAATTATAATGACGTTCTAAAAAGGCAATAATGTTTCCAATTCCTACAACTGGATGGGGCCAGCGGAGGGGATCTCCAATGACTTGGTCAAGAAGAAATCCGATAAGGAGAGCGATTGGGAGAGCAGCTGAGAGCATAGTAATCGAATTCATCATTTTAATTTACCCGGTTTTTCCCTTCGAGGGATTCGTTTAAACTCATCGTATCCTTAGGCACCGCTTCAGAGTCTAACCCCATTATAGTACGAACACGTTCAATATCCACACTTTGACGTACTAGATCGGCTAACTCATTAAAAGCCGATTCACGCAGCGCTGCTTGGGAAAGTGACGCTTCTACTGGCCTGAGCAGATCTCTTCTCTGCCAAAGCCAAACCAAAAGCGCCGTCCTTAAACCGTCGTTATCAAAAATCCCATGTAAGTA
>PKWS01000170.1:190-2616 GCA_003132105.1 Desulfosporosinus sp. | reverse complement strand
GTATGTTTCTGCGGGTAAAATTCCGTCACCATAGGAAGAATACCGAGACCTGGCATCTCTTCCAGCTCTGACTCTGAATGCAGCGGATCGACCACTGAGCGCCCCATCATCTGGTACCCTCCGCAAATCCCAATTAGTGGGACCTCTTGCTCACAAAGCTTTTGAATCTGCGCCCCTAAACCACTCTCATGAAGAAAACGCAAATCAGCTAGGGTATTTTTACTTCCTGGAAGTATAACAAGATCAGGTTTTCCTAGATTTGCAACCTCAGTGACATAACGAACAGAGACATCCGTTTCGTCCTGAAGCGCATCAAAGTCCGTAAAGTTAGAAATATATGGGAATCGAACCACCGCAATATCCAACTGTTCGGAGGAGGAAACGGAGGGTAACTCATCCGTCTCATTTAAGGCTACGGAATCTTCATCCGGAATGCGAATTTTAAAATATGGGACGACTCCAAGCACAGGGATGCCTGTTCTTTCTTCAATAAAGTCTAATGCAGGTTGAAGAAGCGCCAGTTCGCCACGAAACTTATTAAAGATAATTCCTTTAATCATAGCTCGTTCTTCTGGTTCTACTAATTCCAAGGTCCCCACAACAGAAGCCAAAGCTCCACCGCGATCAATGTCGGCAACAAGCAACACCGGAGAATCAGCCTCAAGGGCTACTCGCATATTGACAATATCATTTGATTTAAGATTAACTTCTGCGGGACTTCCTGCTCCTTCAATAACTACGATCTCGAATTCATCGAGTAGCCCATGAAGGGCATCTTTCACAAACGGCCAAGTCATTCGTTGATATTCCCCGTGATAACGCAAGGCAGTCACATTACCCTGAGACTGGCCCATAATGACTACTTGGGAACCAGTTGGGCCACTTGGTTTTAGTAAAATTGGGTTCATGCGTACTTCTGGTTCAACTCCCGCAGCCTGAGCCTGAACCACCTGTGCTCGCCCCATCTCTCCACCTGTTGCAGTCACAAAAGAGTTGAGAGCCATATTCTGCGCTTTAAAAGGACTAACTAGGTATCCTTCTTGGTAAAATATCCTGCAAAACGCAGCAGCCAGTACGCTTTTTCCAACGCTGGAAGAGGTCCCCTGGATCATGAGCCTTGCAGCTACCTTTTTATTAGAAGACACGCCTTCATACCTCCTTTTCCTAAAATAAAGTTTCTGTTTCTATATTAGGACTTCTAAGGTGAACATTTCTAGAAACTAGAGGACAAGTTGCTTTAAAGCAGTATAAATTAACGCATTGACAACCGTTGCCGCGAGAGGGCTTCCTCCTCGCGTTCCTAGAACCGTAATTGAGGGGAGGGATTGACGTGCCCAAAGTAAATCCTTAGACTCTTTAGCTCCGACAAAACCGACCGGTATCCCTATAACCAAGGCAGGACATGTTTCTGGATTCTCGGCTAAACGTAAGACTTCGAGTAGTGCAGTTGGCGCATTACCAATCGCTACTATTGAGCCACGCAGACTCTCCGGATGCATTCGAAAAGCTGTCATTGAGCGCGTGATTCCCCATTCTTTAGCTTGTTCGGGAACTCCAGGGGCATTAAGAAAGCTTTGCACCGTTCCACCTAAAGATTTAAGTTTTTCTTTGGCAATACCTGCTCGGACCATCTCGACATCTGTAATGACGTTCGCACCCTCCATGAGAGCCTTGAGCCCGCAAGCAATCGCTTGAGGATGAATGGCAATGGCTTGTTCTAGAGATGGATCTCCACTTGTATGGATTAATCGTTCTACCACCGGAAATTCATCAACTAACCATGGGCGCGTTAACCCCGCTCGAATAATGCGCATACTTTCTGTCTCAATATGTCCCGGATTCAAGATAAAATCGGTCATGCCTTGGCTACCTCCATGATTCGTTGTACAGCCAAATTCGCGATACCGTCATCCGCTCCCAACTCTTTAGTAAATAAGATCTCGACGTTCGGATGTTGTTCGCGAATTTCACGTAATTCTTCGTGGATATCCACGGTCACGTGAACTCCACGGAAAAGAAAGAGTGGCATTACGATAATCCGCATGGCACCTTCCAAAATTTTCGCCTGCACTGCTTCTGGAAGGCTTGGGGCGCCATTAGCCATATAAGCTGGTGTTACAGGTTGTCCCAATATTAGACTCATCTTTTTAGCGACTTCCAAAAGTCCAAGGTTTGCTTCGGCACGGCGGCTACCGTGTCCTAAGAGAATGATTTCTGAATTCATAGTATCTCCTCCAAATGTTTAATAAACTGAGATAGTGAACTATCTTGATCGACAGTGATCGGTCGTTTCAGGATAACTATCGGAATGTTTAAGCGGTGGCAGGCTTTTACTTTTTCGAGGGTTCCTCCCACTTTGCCACTCTCTTTGGTTATCACGACTTCGATCCTCAATTGCGCAAACATTGCTTCGTCCCACTCTTGGG
>PKWS01000170.1:0-177 GCA_003132105.1 Desulfosporosinus sp. | reverse complement strand
ACGCATTGCTTCCGGTGGTGAGAAGAATACGTTGCCCTAGCTCAGCAGCAATAAGGGCCGCATCAGAAATGTTTTCTGCCCAATGAATGTGGGGACTAGCTTCCAATTCTAGCGAAGGACGTTGCCAACGCAGATAGGGTATGGAGAGTTCTTCACAGACCGTTTTTGCCATTTCTT
>PKWS01000126.1 GCA_003132105.1 Desulfosporosinus sp. | reverse complement strand
TTTGTCGGCGGGCTCATCTCCAATGGATGTAGCGCGGGAATGATCGGGGGGCTTGCCGATTGGTTTGCAGTGACGGCGCTTTTTCGACGCCCTTTGGGAATTCGACCAGGCAAAGTCATCCGAACTGAGATAATTCCACAGAACCGAGAACGGATTTTTGCAGCCTTGGCGGATATGGTACAGCATGATTTACTTTCGCAAGACGTACTTCGGCGTAAATTATCCGCCTGGGACTTTTCAGGCGTACTCATTCGGATCTTGGGCAAGCAGGAGGTTAAGCTTTCCGCTGGCCCCTTACTCACGAATCTTGCAGAGGATATTGTTAGACATATGGAGCAAGGAGAGTTCACACGAATTATTCAAGGCTTACTCCAAGAAAACTCGGGCAGCATAAATCTCTCGCAAACTCTAGCGGAAGTGATTGAATTTTCAGTAGACCACGGAGATGTCGATCAGGTTTTGAGGGCTATTTGCAGTTCATTCAATGAATATGTGGAGCAACCTGAGGTCAAGGTTGCCCTAATGAATATGATGGAAGCAGCCCTGTCAAGGTATGGTGAAGACAAGCCCGCGCGTAAAATGGTCGTAAAGTTCCTTCCCGAACCCTCTGAACTTGCGCATGGTCTCCAAGGAAAGGTCAAAGCGGCACTACAGGATGGTACAGTTGAGCGGTGGGCTAAGGATTCTTTGCTCCGCTTTGTGTTGGAACTTAAGACTAAATCTTCACTTCAAGAAAGTCTCAATCAGTTTTTCTTTGACATCCTAAATAAAAATGCGACTTTGAGGGGGACAAGCACAGAAAAGATGCCATCTCTGCTTGAACACTTTATGAGGGATTTATCGAATAATTGGGATGAGTACCTTGGAATATTAGAGNNATTGGACGCATGGTTCATGAAGGCTTGGATCCTCTGACAGATGACAAGCTTGTTGAATTGATTGAGGACAAAGCGGGTAATGACCTGCAAATGATCCGGATTAACGGGTCGGTAGTAGGCGGGCTGGCCGGAATATTGATCTACGTGCTTGGGATGGTGTTAAAATGAATTATCACAGAAAGGCAAATATTACCTTGACCGCCGTTTTCCTCTTTTTCTTGGGTGCTGCGGTGTTAAAACATTTCAACCCAGGTAACTTTGGAATCAGGCTGATGTTTTTCGTCTTCGAAGCGGCCTTAGTGGGTGGAATTGCTGACTGGTTTGCGGTAACAGCGATTTTCAAAAAACCACTGGGTTGGGGCTATCATACCGCCCTGATCCCTCGAAACCGCGAAAAGGTGATTGAAGCTGTGGCGTCAATTGTGCAAACTGAGTTGTTGCGCATGGATGTAATTCGTAAGAAAATTGAAGGGATTCCATTTATCGAAGGACTCCTTCTAAGCGTGGAGAAAGCAGGAGGATCAGTTTACCTATCTGACACGATTTTGGCCTACCTCCGGCGTTATGCAGAAAAACAGGAACCAGCTGAACTGGCAGAGAAACTAGCCGTGTTTATCCGTGGCACTGCGAAGACTTGGAATTTAGCACCAAAGGTGCAGGGTATAAGCGGGTGGGCGTTAAAACATGGATATATCGATCTAGGACTGGACCGCTTAGCCGAAGGGCTCTGGGATAAAGCCGCTGATGGAGAAACACGTAAGACCATTCTCCGTTACCTTGAGGAAATTAAAGAGGAAAAAGTAAGTAATGGAGGATCAATATTTCGCACCATGATGGGATTTATGGAAATGTCAGATGGGTTAAACCTCGACGAAGCAGCCGATGCGCTGCAAGTGGAGCTACTCCTAACCTTAAGTAAATTTAGAGACCCGCTAGATCCTTTGCGTATAAGCCTAAAGGATATCCTTCTTAATAGGGTCGTAGAATTAGAGTTTGATACCCGGTTTAGCGCACAAATTGAGCAATGGAAGGAAGACGTATTGACTAGTGCCTCATTTAGAGGATTTTTGGAATCTTTTATTAGTGAAGCACTGAAAGTCGCTTCATCTCCTTCTACTCCTTCGGATCCGAATGCCCTGTATCGTACGATTCATACTTACGTAGAAAAATACTGGGTTAGCGTTCAACATAACTCCGAACTTCGGGCAAGGATCAATTCGTTCCTTGTGGATACCTTATGCAGGGTAATTCAGAATGAACATGACCTGATCGGTGGCATGGTCAGAGAGACCCTTGCTGCGTACACGGATCAGGATCTCAATCGATTTGTTGAGGAGAAGGCAGGAAACGATCTCCAATGGATCCGGATTAATGGGTCGATGATTGGTGGGGTTGTTGGGCTCCTCTTGTTCTCATTCGAGGATTTTGTATATCCCATCATTATGCCGGCGATAATGAACGTTTTGCATTAAGGGTTCGAACATTCTGTTAAGGTATACAGGATTCATTAGATAAAAGTGTTGCAAGACAGGTCGCGTTCATGCTAGAATATCAAACATAAGGTGTTCACAGCCGGAACAACTCGGTTGGGAAAAACCACGCAAAGCAATGGCGCTTTGAGGATACTCGCAAGAGTAGCTCAAAGTGCCATTGCTTTTTTTACTAGTCACAGTATAACTGACTGGTACCAGCCAGATTATAACCTTTCTGGAAGGTCCCTTGTCGCCATCCTTGGTCATAGCCCTAACCTCGAACGTCCTGTNNTGTTCGAGTCATGGCCAGCGCATGTGCAACTAACGCGACGACACAGGACGTGTCTAGTGTCGAATGCGCTAGGATGGCGTTGGTTTTCACAAAGATGAGGAGGAAAGATTATGGATACTGGAGATACAGGATTTATTATGATTTGCACAGCACTAGTTTTTCTTATGACGCCCGGTTTAGCACTTTTTTATGGGGGAATGGTACGTAAAAAGAACGTTCTCAGTACTCTCATGCATAGCTGGATCGTTATTGGCATCATGTCTTTGCAGTGGATTTTGGTAGGATATACTTTGGCCTTTGGGCCAGACTTTCATGGCATAATTGGAAGCCTAAACTGGTTAGGGTTAAATGGAGTGGGGATAGAACCCAATGCACAATACGCGGCAACCATTCCAGCAATTGTATTTATGGCCTTCCAAATGATGTTTGCAGTCATCACCCCCGCTTTGATCAGCGGTTCTATCGCAGAACGGATGCGTTTTTCGGCATTTGTTGTATTTATATTATTGTGGTCTACCTTTGTTTATGATCCTTTGGCCCACTGGATATGGGGAGTCGGAGGTTTCTTAAGGACTCTCGGAGCGTTGGACTTTGCGGGAGGAAACGTGGTGCATATTAGTTCAGGATACTCCGCCTTGATAGTGGCCTTGATCCTTGGAAAACGCCAAGGGCTTGGCAAGGACTCAATGGCTCCGCATCACATTCCCATGACAGTTCTGGGAGCAGGACTCCTCTGGTTTGGTTGGTTTGGGTTTAATGCCGGCAGTGCTTTGGGCGCGAACGGTATAGCGGGTATGGCCTTTGTGAATACAAACACTGCCGCGGCTGCTGCAGCCATAGCTTGGGTAGTGGTGGAGCGACTTCATCGAGGAAAATCCACCATGCTTGGTGCGGCCAGCGGTGCAGTGGCTGGATTAGTAGCTATAACCCCAGGTGCGGGATTTGTAACTCCGCTCTCCTCCCTATTTATCGGTTTGGTTGGCGGTATGATTTGTTACCTAGCGATAAGCGTAATAAAAGCAAAATTTGGGTATGATGATGCTTTAGACGCCTTTGGCTGCCATGGGATTGGCGGGACATGGGGATCCTTGGCAACAGGGATATTTGCCACTAAGACGATTAACCCTCTCGGTGCGGATGGGCTGTTTTACGGGAATGCTTCATTATTAGGAATTCAGGCTATAAGTGTCATAATTACAATAGCATTTGCCGTGACGGGGACGTTTATTATATTGAAAGCGATCAGTCTAGTGATGAAACTTCGTGTCAGCGAGGAACAGGAAGCGACCGGTTTGGATTTGTCATTACACGGGGAAGAGGCTTATCCGGATTTTATCTGATGGAGAGTCATACAGTCTGGGCAAAGTTGAATTGTGTTTGGAGGGATTTATAATATGAAGAAAATTGAGGCGATTATCCGTCCTGGAAAGCTAGACAGCGTAAAAGATGCGTTGAGCAATCACGGAGTCAACGGTTTAACAGTGACCCAAGTGATCGGGTGCGGTAAACAAAAGGGGAACACCCAAATCTACCGGGGTGTGGAGTATACTGTACATCTTATTCCCAAGGTGAAGATCGAAGTCGTCGTTATGGATCAATACGTGGAAGAGATTATCCAGGTTATTACCAAAGAAGCCCGAACAGGGGAGATCGGAGACGGAAAGATCTTTGTGTCTAACGTGGAAAATGCCATTACCATAAGAACGGGAGCTACTGGAGAGCAAGCATTATAAGTTTAACCAAGTGCCAGAAGAAGTCTCCTACTTATATAAGTGGGAGACTTCTTCTGGCACAATTCANNAATAATTTGACCTTAACTGACCTTTGTAATAAAATAAAATAAATCGGTCAGAATATAATGGGTTTAGTGCAGTACTATTAATAAAGATGAATAGGGGGAATTATAAATGGGTTATCTCGTCCCAATGGTAGTGGAACAAACAAGTCGTGGGGAGCGTTCCTACGATATATACTCTCGTCTTCTCAAAGATCGAATTATTTTTCTCGGCGGTGCAATCGATGATGATGTTTCCAATCTAATCGTAGCACAATTGCTCTTCCTCGAAGCAGAAGATCCTGAAAAAGATATTAATCTGTATATCAACAGTCCTGGCGGTTCGATCACAGCCGGAATGGCCATTTATGACACGATGCAACACATACGCTCGGATGTTCAAACTATTTGTATTGGGATGGCTGCCAGCATGGGGGCATTCCTTCTTGCCGCTGGTGCAAAAGGCAAGCGGATTGCGCTCCCGAATTCGGAAGTCTTGATTCATCAGCCACTAATCGGTGGGCATGGGCTCTCTGGGCAAGCAACTGAGATTGAGATTCACGCTAGACAGCTTCTCCGGACCAAGGCTAAGATGAACAAAATACTTGCTGAAAAAACCGGGCAACCCTTAGAGAAAATTGAGAAGGATACTGAACGCGACTACTATATGACAGCAGAAGAGGCAAAAGAATATGGGCTAGTTGATCGGGTTCAAGAGAAGGCTGAACAGACTAAGGGAACAAAAAAGTAACTGAGAGTAAGTAAGCAAAAGGGGTGCAACAAAACTTGTTTGAAGTTTGTTGCACCCCCATTTTGTTCTACTAGTCAGAAAGTATATAACTGACAGTTATTTCTTGCTGGTCCCTTCCCGCCATACGACATCTAGCCATCCCGACACCTTACCATCCCGACACCTTACCATCCATGGTGGTGTTCTA
>PKWS01000227.1 GCA_003132105.1 Desulfosporosinus sp. | reverse complement strand
GAAAAAAAGAAGGGGCGAATCAAGCAGAGCAAGGCAAAAAATCTCCTGGATCGATTAGAGAACAGGCAAGCAGTACTTGCCTTCATGTATGATTTTGAGGTACCGTTTACGAACAATGTTGCCGAACAAGCAATTCGCATGATCAAAACCATGCAAAAGATTTCCGGCTCATTTCGCAGTAAGAAAGGCGCAGATATCTTCTGTCGCATTCGAGGATTCGTTTCAACGCTTCGCAAGCAAGAGCTCCCAATCCTAAAGAAAATTCGGGATGTTTTTGCAAGCAAGCATGTTATCCCTGCGCCACCTCTCATTAATTAGTTCATGTCCATTCTTAGGGGTACTTTGTACCCCTATTTGTGTTGCTCAAATACAGCGGTGCTGAGTAGTTACAATTTGAATATATAAAAACCAAGACTATTTTTCAACTATATACCCGCAATCTCTACATTGATATAGCACTTTGCGTTTCCCCAATGCCCCACCTAGTAGACCGATAGGTCCAAGCAATGCAGCACCGACAACAGCTTTTCCAGCGCTAATACCACCTTTCCTTTCACTAACCTTTTCCATGGTGCCAATTGCATGACATTTCGCACAGCTTGCAGGTCCCCATGCCATATTTGATACCCTCCTCTTGTAAATTAAAATTTTCTGGTCTTATTATAGCTATAATACTAACCCAAAGCAGTCCATGAGTACTTAAACTAGGCAACTCCAGTATTTGGATTTTTGAAGGACTTTAACTAAATCCCCCAACGAAACCTGCGATATTAATTTTAAGTTTGATATTGAGTAATGAATACCCGTTTGATCCATCGTTCGGTTTTAGCATTTTTTAAGCAGTTTTCTCCTGATAAATCGCCTTAATATCCATAATCAACTTTTCAGTAATATCCTCTTTACACCTGCATTCTACTATATTCTCATCATTATTTTTATATGGTCCTATTGTTATATATCCATGTTTTAATCGTATAGTAGCAATATTAGCTTTTGACTTGGGCTTATTTTCAAACATTGTTCTTACCTTAAACACTAATACTGGTTCATTCCTTTTGATTATCACATAATCCAGATTTCCAAGTTTTTCATTCAAATTATTTAACAGATCTTGTACATTATGATCCAAGTTTCTGAAAACTGAGCTTTTGATAAATTCATCGACTTTCATAACAAACCTCCATTGTGAATTTCCAAGCACATATTCCTGACAGTTTGGCTAGACTTTACCCCGATAGATACAATGCCTGGGCCGAAATGTTGTAGGGTGATCGGGTTGACATGGAGTGCCGTGTCAATACTATTAGAACTTCCAAATAGATCTAGTGTCACTCGACATACTGTTGAGCACAAAGCTATCGACTTTGATCAATAACTATTTTAACTCTTCGCCTTATAATTCCCCTTTTAAGAATATTCCACATCTTTCCTCTTATTCCTCCTAGCATCGTGGAAATAATCCAAGAATAAACAAAACAGCCAAACCGTTTATAAAAAAACGATCTGGCTCAAATATATTTTCCCATACACTCTGTCACTTTAAAAAGACAATCACTCAAACCCGCTTATATCAAGCCTTTCAATCACCCCCGATATAGCACTACCACGCACTCCACGTGCTGCGTCCACGGGAACATATTCGCACCTGCACCAGTTCGTATCAACAACTCACTTCAGCCAAAATCCTCTGTAAATAACTTTATTAACGCAAAGTTGCACGATAAGTTGTCATTAGCGATCAGTGTCCATTCTTTGATTTTTTTCTGTCAGACTTCTTTCAGAACTTGATTGTTTTTTCTACATAACTTGACGTTGAAAGACTAAGCATGGCACCATAAGATAATTTAAACTCTATAATAGTGCCTAGGCCAACATCGGCGCTGTTCGTGACATCAAGTATTAAATGATCACTACTTGAACCTATTATTTGAATCGATGGGTCAACCGGAATCAGTCCATCNNATAACTTCTGTCTTTAGTTTCATGGTATCTTGATAGGTCCCAGGTATAACTCGGTTATTTGTGACATCCGTCCCCAGTAAGATCGCTTCTCCTATTCTTAGCTGATTAATCCCTTGTGGAAGGCCGTTTTTCTCTAATAGCTTCAGTGTACATGTATTACCCCCAGACAAGGTCATCATCCTTACACCGAATCTCTTTTCAATATCTTGTGCTAACTCAATTAAAATTTGTGTATTTTTCTCACTGGGTACAATTCCACCATAGCAACCGACATTTGTTCCTAACCCTTCTAGCTCTACACCAGGGTAAGCAAGAATTTGACCGACAACTTTTAAGACGTCTTCAGGCATGACTCCCTCCCTAAGGTCTCCTACATCCACCATTAAGATCACCTTATGAAGTTTGTCATAGAGTTTGGACTTATGCGAAATATTCCTAATAACCTCGACTTCCGAATTAAAACTTCCATTAGACCAATAAATTACTTCGTCTAACTCAGAAAGCATTGGAATTCTTATTAAATACATTGGAGCATTAATACCTGTTTCTTTTAATGCTCTGATATTTTTTATCCGTGAATCTCCCAGCTTCTTTATCCCTCCGCTTAACATAGCTTTTGCTATAGGAAAAGAAGCGCAAACTCCTTTGGTCACGCCAATAATTTCAATATCATGTTTACCACAAAAACTAACTAGATACTCTGTATTTAGTCTAACCTTAGATAGATCAATCTCTAAACTTGGATATCCCATAGATATTCCTCCACATTCTTACGATTAACCAAATTATAACCTAAAAAAGCAGAAATCAATAGTTTGAGGAAAGACCAAGTATTTTACGGGCCTCTGCAGGATTAGCAACAGGACGATCCAAACTCTCGGCAAGTTTAACTAAGCGCTCGACAAAAGGAGCATTTCCTTTCGCAAGAACTCCTTTTCGGTAATAAATATTGTCTTCGAGCCCAGTGCGCACATGTCCGCCCATAAGAATTCCCAGTGTGTTCATGTTTAACTGATGCCTACCCATACCTGAAACGGTCCAAGTTGAAGTAGAGGGAATCAAATCGAGAAGAAAGAGAAGATTCTTATCCGTGGCCGGCATTCCTCCGGGAACCCCTAAGACGAAATTAAAATGCACAGGTTCTTGAAGCAGCCCCTGTTTTACAAGCATTAGGGCATTTTGTATCATTCCGCTTTCAAATACTTCAACTTCCGGTTTAACATGAAGAATTTGGCAAACTCGGGCAAACTCGGGCAAACTCCCGAACCATCGGTAAGGGATTACTAAAAACATCATCCCCAAAGTTAACACTCCCAGTACTTAGGGAAGCCATTTCTGGCTTCAAGGTTACGGGCTGGACTCGCTCCTCGGCAGTCATACCGACGGCTCCTCCGGTGGATACCTGAATAATGAGATTAGTTTCAGCTTGAATATAGGAAATGGCCTCGGCAAAGCGTGCTTTATCTTGAGTTGGGTTACCAAGGTTATCGCGCATATGCAAATGTACGATGGAGGCACCTGCATCGCAGACCCTTTTAGCTTCATCAGCTATTTCGCGGGGGAAAAGGGGAAGAAAAGGTGTTTGTTCGCGCGTGACTTCTGCGCCGACGAGGGCGGCAGGGATGATCAATTTTTCCATAAGGCACCTCCAATCTGTTTAGGATTGCTGAGGGGGTTCGTAACGTTGCTTAGCTTTAGGTACCATGCAGGTTCCGCTTGCTCGACAGACAAGAATAGGCATTTCAAGGATTTCAGCGGCGGAATCGCTACCAGGTAGAGGGGAGATAACTTTTTTCGCTTCAAAGCTCATTTTGCGCGACGTGTTTCCATAGTGCGTAATAACGCCTATTGCTTCGATATAGTCTCCGGCCTTAACCGGAGCAAGAAACTCGATATTGTCATAGGCCACAAAGAGGCCTTCATCTCCATCGGTGTAGATGAGTAATTCGGTGGCGACATCTCCAAAAAGTTTTAGCATATGAGCCCCATCCACTAAACCACCGCCGTAGTGGGCATCTCTAGCACTGATGCGTAAACGAATTTTACTTTCGTACATTGAGGTCACTCCTTTCTTGAATTACTCTGAAGGTCAACTTGATCGTTACTTGTTCGAGCTAGTACCCTATCAAGGATAAAGCTGGCCACATCTTCAGCATACGTACCAGGACCAAAACCGGCATCGTAGCCTAATTCTTTGGCTAATTCATAGTTAATCCTTGGCCCTCCGGCAATTAGGAGAAAACGCTCCCGTAGTCCTTCTAGCTCAACGATTTCGACCATCCGAGTGAGGTTCTGGAGATGGATGGATTTTTGCGTGACCACTTGAGAGATTAAGATTGCATCTGCAGAGACTTCGTGAGCTTTAACCAGTAATTCTTCACAAGAAACTTGAGCCCCTAGATTATATGCGTCGATCTCGTGATAACTCTCAAGCCCTTTATGAGAGTTATACCCTTTCATATTCATGATGACATCAATTCCCACCGTGTGGTTCTGGCCCTTCACTTAATGTTGTGATGAAGTCCTCACGTCTATGGCGTTGTTGGAGGATGTATTCCACCGAGGGTAGAGCGAGGTCGAAAACCTTTTTTAGGATTGTTTCTTCAGGAAAATCGGGGAGATTCTCAAATGTAAGTTCAGCACGTGCCAACCGTTCAGCCAGGGTCTGTGGCTCCACCTGGAAATGGAGGCAAGCTTTGGCGAGGATGCGTGCGGCTCCGCCTTCAAGAAGGCGTAGTTCCTTTAGGTGATCGACAACGACGTTCGGTAGCGGAATTCCCTCCTGATCAATGCCATTAATGCCAAACAGGCGAAGGACAGTGCGTTCGACACTGACCGTGCTGTGCGAGAAAATAAAGGGTGTAATTTGGTCTACTATGTCTTTGGCCAGTATTCTTGCTTTCAATATGAGTTCAGGATCCAAATGAAGTTTGTTTTGTACGTATGGGCGAGTCAACAGAACCACCTCCAGAGTAAAAATTAGTTTCCGTTATTGCATCCACAGGTGCTGTTTTTGGATGTCTACAAGGGGAATATCAGCGTAAGGAAGCAAAGCTTCCGCGATCCGTTCTGTTGGAATTGACGTTAGAGGGTGCCATGGGTTTAAAGTGAGAAGCAGGAGATTTGGACGTTCTAGCAGTTTCACCTTAATTCCTCTGGATTTTATACCGTTCCAAACATTGGGTGAGAGTAATATATGAGCAGGCGTCTTAACAATAAATTGCCCAGGTAACCTTCCTGCACCACGGAGTGCTAAGTAGATGTAATCCGTAAGGGTACCCTTGAGATAGATGATGTCTGATTGAGGAGGGATTAGGGATTTAGAGTCTTGGTTCCAGAGAAAAGACGGTAAAGTAAACCATGAGCCGTCATGAAAATACGCGTTCTGATCAAATTGGATATCCTGGCTTGGGTTCCCAAAGGAGAAATTATCAAAGGCTGAAAAGACCGGGAGTTGGAATAATTCTAGAATGTGTTGGGTTTGTTCAACCACTTCGTTTAATGTATTTCCCACGGCAGCACCTGTGCTGAGAATTATGCCTTTGTCTTTCTGGTTTCCAAGGGTATTCAAGGTTATATGAGAAAGGCGGTTTAGTGCTCCATCTACATGAATCCGGGTCGCCCCATAGTGCCGCAATCGAGAAATGCCTTTCATAAGCTCTGAAAGTGTTGAAGGACCTGCCATACGAAAATCACAGGGGGCCGTTATTCGCAGAAGTAGCCAGGACCCAAACTGAGGGTGTTTTCCCCAACTCTCAAGAAGGTCATATCCCTGTAAGGTGTCGGGCAAGAAACGTTCTGATGTAAGGACAAGTTGCCCTGGATATACCGGAATTGAAGGTTTAGGGTGGCGGTAGATCGCATCTTGTGCTTCACCGTCGTAACCAACGGAGGTCAGCCCAAGGCATTTGTCTAAGACATCGCATTCACGGCATTTAAAGCCGTGGTTTTTCCTGCATTCTTGACGAGTCCCGCAAAAACCAAGTTAGAAAAGGGGGAGAGTCTGGAGCGTAACTCAATTTCCCAACTGTCTGACTTAGGCATACGTTCTTTCATAAATTTTACGAAGACGGGGGTTTTCGCGCAGAATAGCTAAAGCAATTTCAGCGTGACCCTCGGTATAACCGTTGCCGACCAACATGGTGACATCTTTGCCGATGCCTTCTGCCCCCAAGGCTGCTGCGGTAAACGAGGTTGCCATGCTAAAGAAATAAACAATCCCTTTGTTCTTGGTGGCCAAGATACTGCCTAGTTCAGTTTGCGGGATGTTGACCATATTTAAGGTCAAATCAGCCAGTTTTCTCTCGGTTACGCGCTCGACTTCCTGCAAAACCCAAAGTGCGTCGCGGGCATCCCCTTGAAGTGCAATGACGGGAAGTCCAGACTCCTTCATGCGTTCTACCCCACAGACTGACTAATCCCAATCACTTTGCCGGTAACACCTGCTCGTTTACAAGCTTCGTGGAGACAGAGGAGCCCGGATTTTCCGCCCCCGCCGATCACGACGACTGTATCTCCAGGTTTAACGATTTTCGCAGTTTGGGCTGGAGCACCGGCCACGTCAAGAACTGCTAAAGCTAGCTTTTGTGGCATGTCATCCGGAAGCAACGCATAGATGCCGTTTTCAAATAAAACGGCTTCTCCTCGAATCTCCACTTGATCAACCTCTGTATGCACCGCAAGGATTTTATCAATGCGAAGCGGGGTTAAGGATAAAGAAACGAGGGTGGCAATACGATCTCCTACGTTTAAAGGGCGGTCTAGTAAGGCTGATCCGATGGCTTTGATTTTTCCGACCAGCATTCCACCAGAACCAGTCACCGGATTGTGTTGTTTTCCTCGCTGAGCAACGGTTTCTAAGATGATTTTGCCTACTTTATCCGGATCTCCGTCGCCTTGTTTTATGATTTGTGTAAACGAGGCGGAGTCAATATTTAAAATTTCGACATCAATAAGAATTTCGTTGTCGTAAAGGGTAGTAAAATCATTGCTAATGCGCTTGGCGGGTTGGGGAAATACTCCTTGGGGTTCGATTACACGATGTGTGCCATAAGGACATCCTAAATTCATTATAAAAACTCCTTTATCTCTAATTTATTTTAAGTAGATTAGCGGGCAGTATGACGTTGCCTACGATCTAAGTTTTCGGGTTCAAGAGAAATCTTTTGATGGTTTAAGAGCTTGAGTACGCCGACTGAACCGTTCGGTTCTTGGCAGTACTCGCAGTGACACTCTTCCTGTAAAATGTTAGGTTCATCATAAACGGTAATAACCCCTTCGTAGTTTCGAAGCACAACTTTGTTTGCCCCCATAGAGATGAGGTATTGGGGACTGACCGGAATCTTACCCCCACCTCCCGGGGCATCAATGACATAGGTAGGGACTGCGTATCCGCTAGTATGCCCTCGTAAGTTTTCCATAATTTCGATCCCTTTCGATATAGATGTTCGAAAATGTTCGATTCCTGTGGAAAGATCACACTGATAAATGTAGTAGGGACGAACTCGGTTAATGACTAGTCCATGCACGAGTTTTTTCATGATATTTGGGCAATCATTAATTCCTCTCAGTAGAACAGATTGATTTCCAAGTGGGATTCCCCCATCTGCAAGACGAGCGAGTGCAATCTGGGATTCAGGTGTGATTTCTTTAGGATGATTAAAATGTGTGTTGACCCAAATAGGATGGTATTTACGCAACATTTGAATGAGTTTATCCGTGATTCTCATAGGCAGAACGACAGGTGTTCGGGTTCCAATTCGGATAATTTCCACATGGGGAATGGCTCGTAAATTTGAAATAATGTATTCTAAACGATCATCTGAGAGGGTAAAGGGGTCTCCACCTGAAATCACAACGTCACGGACTTGTGGGGTTGCTCGGATATAGTCAAGTGCTTTCTGAAAGTGGTCTAAAGGAAGTGCTTGATCGGTTTGACCGGTTATTCTGCGTCGCGTACAATGTCGGCAATACATAGAACATTGATCGGTCACTAGGAGTAAGACGCGATCCGGGTAGCGGTGTGTCAATCCTGGGACAGGAGAATCAATGTCTTCGTGTAGGGGATCAGACAGGTCATGTTCTCCCGTATGAAGTTCTAAAGATGTAGGAATCGCTTGTTTGCGCACCGGACAATGCGCATCGTTGGGATCAATGAGTGAGGCATAATAAGGCGTGACAGCCATACGAAGGGTTTCTAGACAATTGGCAATGCCCGCTTCTTCTTCTTCGGTCAACGGAATGACCTCTGTAAGTTCCTCCACCGTCGTGATGCGGTTGGAAATTTGCCAGTGCCAATCATTCCACTGTTCATCTGTAACCTGGGCCCATTTTGCTATGTCTTGACGTGTACGCATACGGGTATCTCCTTTCACGTGTATGGCGTTGTGCTTAAGAATATTATAAAGGAAACTTACTTCAGGTGGAGTTAAAACTCCACCCGAAGTAAGTTTCCTTTATAATACTCTTTATTTCCGTAATTCTATATTATTAGTGCGAATCCTTCTCGAATAGTTACCTTTTTGGTAACTATCCTGAAAATGAGAATTTAATCATTCGCGAATCTCCTATTTATCTCAAAAAAAATATCCTCCCACTGTAATGAGGGAGGAACGCTATAATAATAATAATGTTGTTGATGAGAAACACACGGGTTCTCGTTTAGTACCCTGCTCAGCCAAAGCGCGGAGGTGCAGCTTTCGAGACTCCTGAGCCTCTGTCCCCACCTGAGCTTTTTCCGACGACATTGACCGTCGTAAGACGCTGTTTAATTTTGTCGCTTCCACATTCCGGACATTTTTGA
This sequence comes from Desulfosporosinus sp., assembly GCA_003132105.1. Classification (GTDB taxonomy): domain Bacteria; phylum Bacillota; class Desulfitobacteriia; order Desulfitobacteriales; family Desulfitobacteriaceae; genus Desulfosporosinus. Next base: position 5,638 of record PKWS01000227.1, on the reverse strand, counting down.
TGATCTTTTTGGCTAATACTACAAAAGACCTCAAATTTGTGGACGCACGCTTGACAGACTAAATCATAACTTGGCATTCAATCTTCCACCTTAATAACCCATCTTCAGTATATCATCACCATAATAATTCAGCCCTATTGTTAACAGTTCTTTAATAGGATGACAATCTGGAGCTTGAATTTTTCCCTGTTTATCCATAGCCACGGCACCACACCCTCCGCCACAAATCAAGCTAACATCACAATCCTGACATTTTGGAATCGTCAGCACACTACGTTCCTGCCATTCTTTAACTACATTGGTTTTGAGTTTTAACAATGGAAAATACGTACCNNTCATAAGATGGCAAATATAGTTCTCCTGTCTGAACGAGGTGATTAATGCCCTTGAACTCTGGTCTATGAAACTTCTTCAAAACAGGATATTTCTCTGCTAACTTGACAAACATGGCCCAGTGTTCAGCGTGTCCCAGTAAATACGCTGGTGTGGCAGAACACTCAAACAGCTCGTAATTACGCCCAATTTGTGTTTTGAAAAGATTCGTAGGAAGATCCAGCCAGCCCCTACTGTCTAAGTCTTCAGCCAAGGTTACCAGCTCTTCAAAATTAGATTTATCCATAACTACTCTTAGATTAATGGGAACACGGCGCTGGACTGCTTCCGTGACACCGAGCATAATTTTATCATACGTCCCTTGCCCACCTGCAGTATGACGACGTTGGTCATGAACTTCTTGAGGTCCATCTATGGTGATCTGTATTTCCTTTAGCGTGGCCTGCTGAAGAATATCCAAATACGCCAGTAAATCGTACCCATTGGTTACTGCCGTGATGGCATAATCCCCTTGGGCGGCCTTTTTGACGATATAGTCAATAAGTTCCTTCTGACGGGGTGACGCATTCAAGGGTTCCCCACCAAATAATGTAATGAAAGGTTTATTATCTGGAAATTGAACCAATAGATGATCAAAGAATTTATCAACGACTTCTCGTTTCATAAGTTGAGTTTTTTGTTTGATCCCATTTTGATAACAATAGGTGCAAGCTAAATTACAAGCATACGTCGGAACAAGGAGGACTTGCGGGGCCGTCTCTTCCAAAGCCTCTTTAAATTCAGGCCAGCGGGCCTCCAATCGATTCCTCTCAGCTTGCTCATCAGAATAAAGATAACCGCGCTCGCTTAAATATTCAAGAAACTCTTTGTCCTCTAAATTATCTCCTCGTTTTAAACTTTGAAGTTTATCATACTCCAGTGGTTTTACGAGATCAAACCCACCTGACAACGAATTCATAATGGCATAAGGAAATTCCGGGTTTTTCTTCATCGGCAAAATCAAGTTATAACGGCTAAAATACATTTTTCCACTCTTTTCTAAACGTTCATCGTTATTTTAAAGGCGGCAGATTATTCTGCCGCCAATCGGAATCAATCGTGGCAGCCCGCGACGATTTGAGATGATTTTGAGCAGCATTGAGCTACTGATAATGCTAAGCTCGTGCAGCAAGTTGAAGATGTTTTGCTGATTGGACGCAATTATTTCACCCCCCTTCCTTAGTAATAGGTTTTAACGTTTTTTTCCTTGAAAAGTACGACTGATCATTTCGTACCCATTCTTGACGTAGCGTCGTTCTTTGAATATCTCGATTCTGTCAAATCCTGCGGATACTAGCACCTCTTCATATTCCTTAACCATGATGGCCCCTCCAAAACAAGCCGCCACTGCTTCTGGATCCTGCTTAATCTCGGAGGGTAGAGGAGTCTCCGTCATAATGTCCGAAACCACAAATCGACCACCAGATTTTAAAAGACGATAAATCTCTCGGTAAACAGCCACCTTATCCTCTACGTGGTTTATAGCACAGTTACTGAGCACAGCATCCAAACTGGCATCCTCAAGCGGTATTTTTTCCATAGAAGATATCAAAAAAACCACATTCTTGATCGAACCTTGGTTCGCACGTTGTTGAGCTCTTTCAATCATTTTCGGGGTTATGTCCAACCCCCAAGCAAATCCGTCCCCGCCAACCAGAGTTGCAGCTTGCAGAGTTTCCTCTCCCCGACCGCATCCGAGATCCAGCACTTTTTCACCCGGATGCAAATCTAGAAACGAGATATTTCCTCCACAACTTAAGTTGGAACTTTCGTCCTCTTCGGTATATCTTCTTACTATTTCCAGTACCGTCATTCATCTCATCCTTAAATCAGCTCTATTTTCGGCTCGCAAGGTACCGTTCCGCATTAACAGCGGCAACCGCTCCATCACCCACAGCCGTGGCTACTTGCCGAACCGTTTTGCTCCGAACATCCCCTGCTACGAAGACACCCGCCACATTCGTTCGCATTTCATCGTCTGCTTCGACATATCCCCACTGATTGAGCTTGATTTGCTCCGCAAAACTCGTTGTGCGAGGTTGCATTCCGATATAGGTGAAAACGCCATTGGCACTCACCGTGCTCAAAGTATGGGTTTTGACATTTTCAATGACCACTCCGGTCAAATGCTTTTCTCCGACAATGGACCGTACTTCAGAGTCCCAAATCACACTCAAGTTTTGATTTGCGAGCGCTTCTTCTTGAGCTGTTTTAGACGCTTGGAAATTATCAAATTGATGAATAATGGTAACGTGCTTCGCAAATTTCGTCAGGTACACAGCTTCTTCAACCGCCGAGTTTCCACCCCCCACGACGATAACCTCTTCGGCATCTTGGTACATAGCGCCATCACAGGTTGCACAGTAGTGAATGCCATTCCCCCGAAAATCTGCTTCTCCTTCAGCAGGTAGACGTCGGGATTCCGCACCCGTTGCTAAAATAACCACAGGAGCTTCGTATTCTATGTCTTCCGTTATGATCCGTTTCATGCCCCCTTTGAGGTCCAGACTCACAACTTCTTTGAGGTCATGAATTTCTGTACCAAAACCCTTGGCTTGGTTAATCATGTTGTCCATCAATTCTTTACCACCGAGAACCCCTGGCGTCCCTGGATAGTTGGCTATGTGATACGTGGTTGCCGCTTGCCCTCCAGCAAGACCTTCTTCCACGACGATCACCTTTAATTTTGATCGAGATGCATAGGTAGCCGCTGTTAAGCCAGCAGGCCCTCCCCCCAAGATTAAGACATCAGCACTTACCTTTTCTTTGACAATCTCTTCAGATTTTATGCCCAGCAAGCTCTCAAAAATCTGGCGAGCTTGGGTTATGGAGATATATCCGCTCAGACGCTGTCCTACTTCTTCTCCATTGCGGAAAAACAAAACGGTCGGACTTCCTTTGACCCCTAATTTTTCAGCCAACGGCCGATTCGTCTGGCGCAACATTTTCACGAATTTAACATCAGGAAACTTTTCTGCCATTCGTACATAGATCGGTGCCAGCTGAGCACAAGGAGGACAATCCTCGGAAAAAAAGTCGAGGACTATTAAACCCTTAAAGTTATTTAATTCATCTTTAAACTCATCTTGTGATAAATGAAGAATGCGGTCACTCATTGAGTTTTCTCTCCTTTTGGTTAACTGATTAATATCATCCCATATACCCCGGAAGGGTATCTATCTTCTCTTAATATATTCCCCTCACTTTCATTTGTCAACCTTTTCACATAATCATTTATAGTTTAACATTTCTGATTACTTTTCACTTCCAAACTCCCGCTCCTATGAGTGGAAATATATACTATTTTATCTTATTATTTATAATACTTCATGGTATGATCGACGGGGATCTATCCTCTACCATTTGGAGTATTACTGGACCGTTGTTCTCATGGCCTCGGCTATAGAGGGGTTATTTATTTTCAAAAATAAATCCCCTTAATAAGAGGGGAAAAGGAAGGTGGAGGAGCAAAAGGTGAAGTAAAACCTTTATGTAAACCGCTAAACTAGCGGGTACTTTCTTAGTCTTGCTGTTCTTATCATAAACTATATTTGTAACTCTCCCATGAATTATGTGTGAAGAATATGTCAAACCTTATAATGGGAAAAGGCCCCAGTGTTTATAGCTAAGGCCATGCCCTTAGCTTACCTAGATTAGACGTTAATACCTGTCAAGGTGTACTATTGAGCGGTAATTAAATTTGGGGTGATCATACTATGAGTTATATTCAAAAAGGAACCGTGGCCTTCCGTAAAACTAACGTGGCATTATTTTTTGCTGGTTTCTGCACGTTTGCTATCATGTACAGTACCCAACCCTTGTTACCAGAGTTTTCTCGGGAGTTTCACATCTCTCCTGCTGTGGCCAGCCTGTCCCTTTCGGTGACCACGATTGCCTTGGCTGTCAGCATGTTATTTGTCGGCTCCCTGTCCGAAGTCAAGGGACGAAAGCCCCTTATGATATTTTCGCTTTTAGCTGCATCCCTTCTGGCAGTTCTTACCGCTTTCGTTCCCAACTATCATTTTCTACTGATCTTACGCGTCCTTCAGGGGCTCGCCTTAGCAGGCTTACCTGCTGTGGCAATGGCCTACCTCAGTGAAGAGATTGAACCTGCTAGCTTGGGGATAGCGATGGGACTCTACATCAGCGGGAACTCGGTCGGTGGTATGAGTGGGCGGATTATTATTGGGATGCTCAGCGATTACTTCAATTGGCGGGTGGCACTGGGTAGCATCGGTATTTTAAGTATTCTAGCGAGCTTCCTATTTTGGTACTTGCTACCGGAGTCGAAACACTTTCAACCGCGCTCGTTTGACATTGGAAAATTGTTGAAATCGATGGCTAACCATCTTAAAGACCCCGGGTTACTTTGTTTATATGGCATCGGCTTCTTTCTAATGGGCAGTTTTGTCACACTCTTTAACTACATCGGCTATCAATTGCTTGCTCCCCCCTATTCGCTCAGTCAAACGATCGTGGGCTGGATTTTCGTGATCTATATCGTAGGGACGTTTAGCTCGACTTGGATGGGCCGCTTAGCAGACATTCATGGTCGCCGCCAAATGCTCTGGGTCGCTCTGCTCATCATGGCCACCGGCGCAGGCATTACCTTAAGTACTCCGTTGGTGCTCAAAATCTTGGGTATCGCAATTTTCACCTTTGGCTTTTTTGGTAGTCATTCGCTTGCCAGCAGTTGGGTTGCACACCGGGCCATTCATGACAAAGCGCAGGCCTCGTCTCTCTATCTTTTCTTTTACTATGCAGGTTCGAGCATTGGTGGAACAGCTGGTGGTACCTTATGGTCTGCGTTTGGCTGGGGTGGCGTAATCAGCATAATTTTAGGTTTCTTGTTACTCGCTCTTTTCCTGTCCATTCTCTTGAACTCGATTACACCAGATATTAATCGGTAGAACCGGAAAACGAACCATCAATGTTCATAAAACAAACCCTTTGGCTAGATATCTTGGCCAAAGGGTTTTTAACTACACTGGGATAAAATTGATCTATATCACTTAACAAGCTTACCATTTTTTAGGACTGTTTCAACCGGATTCACCCCAAAATGATAAGGTAGGTAGTCTAAATTCGGCACATCGAGGATCAAAACATCTCCCTGCTTGCCTACTTCCAAACTCCCGACACGGTCTGCCCTGCCAACTGCATGGGCAGCATTAATGGTCGCCGCACTCAAGGCTTCCTCTGGCGACATGTGCAAATATAAACAGGCTAACGTTAGGACCAGTGGCATTGATTCTGTCGGTGAAGA
>PKWS01000131.1 GCA_003132105.1 Desulfosporosinus sp. | reverse complement strand
TATGCCAAAGAAAATAAGCTACTAACAGTTCAGAGGTTGTTTCTGGTTGATTCGGAAGCGATTCGTACGGGACTAAAAGTGATTAAAAAGGTGACACCCGATGCCATTGAAATTTTACCGGCGACCGTGCCGAAATTTGCCATTGATGAATTCCATAAAGTGACGGATTTGAGTATCTTGGGGGGAGGATTGCTGCGCACTGAAGAGGATGTGCGTACGGCACTAAGTAATGGCTTGACAGCTGTAACGGCGAGTCGAAGAAATTTGTGGAAGTTGCGTTTGACGTAGAGAGAACTCAAGTATATAATAATGGAATAAACGACCTAATGGATGAAAAAAGTATTTTACTTTTCCGATAATAATTTGATAAAAATGGCTGAGAGAAGAAGAGAAGCTACTGGAGGAAGCGTTTTATACGGTTCCTCCAGTGGCTTTTTTATACTAGTCAGAAANNAGCCAAGTTTTCTTTATGCCATTCAGAAAGTGAACGTTCGGGTGGAATAAAAGTAAGGAGGAGCCAATATGACAGAGTACCAAGTTGTGATTGTCGGGGGTGGCGCTACTGGCGTTGGCATTTTGCGAGATTTAAGTATGCGCGGAATCTCGGCGTTATTGCTGGAACAAGGGGACTTGGCGCACGGAACAAGCTCGCGTTTTCATGGTTTGTTACACAGTGGGGCGCGTTATGCAGTCAAAGACCCCGTGTCTGCTGTGGAATGTATTGATGAGAACGTCATTCTTAAACAGATTGCTTCTCACTGCCTCTCGGATACGGGAGGGTGGTTTGTGCATTCGCCAGAGGATGATCCGGGTTATGTTGAACAATGGATTCAGGGATGTGCTTATGCACGTATTCCCATACGTGAAATATCCCTTGCTGAGGCATCTTTAAAAGAACCTTTAATGAGTAAGAACGTTTTGCGTGTCTTCGAAGTGCCTGATGCGACAGTGGATGGATTCAAGCTCGTTTGGGCCAATGCGAAATCTGCAAAGCGTTATGGGGGAGACTATAAAACCTATCATCAAGTGGAAAAGCTAATTCTAGAAAATAAGCGGATTGTGGGTGTGGCAGCCAAGAATCTTATAAATGGGGAAGAGTTAATGGTTCACTGTGAGGTGGTGGTCAATGCTAGCGGTGCGTGGGCCTCTCAGATTGTGAGTTCGATTGGGATTTCTTTAGAGGTTCTTTGTGATAAGGGTACCCTGTTGGCGTTTAATCAGCGGCTTTTTCAACGCGTGGTTAATCGGTTACATCCACCCAGTGACGGGGATATTTTTGTCCCACACGAAACGATTACGATCTTGGGCACCACCTCTGAAATCGTGGCTTCTCCGCAAGAAAACTTGCCTACGAAAGAAGAAATTAGAACGTTGATGGCTTTGGGCGAGAAGATGCTTCCTACCCTAACGGGGCATCGAGTGATCAGGGCTTTTGCCGGAGTAAGGCCTCTCCATCAGGAGGACAGTGAGGTTCCGGGAGCTGCGGAAGAAGGGCGAGAAGTCAGTCGAACGTTTGCCTTAATTGACCATGAAGTTCAGGATGGGGTTCAAGGACTTGTGAGTATTGTGGGAGGAAAATTTACCACCTATCGTTTGATGGCTGAGAAAGTGGCGGATTGGGTCGCTAAAAGGCTGGGCAATACGGTTCCTTGCCTCACAGCCAAGGAAAATTTAGGACCTGAGATCCCAGAATCAATTCGGAAACAAGCCCTTCGACTCTTGCCTTGTGCGGCAGCTGAGAAAATGCTAGAACGGCTTGGAACGGATGCGGCGAAGGTTTTAGCTGAGATTCAGAGTGATCCCCGCAAAGGTCAAATGCTCTGTGAATGTGAAATGGTCAGTTTCGCTGAGGTGGAGAAATTGGCTTCTGATGAAGATACCCACCATCTGGCAGATATTCGCCGCAGGACACGCCTAGGGATGGGGACTTGCCAGGGGGCTTTTTGCACGTATCGAGCATTGCCTTTGTTGTGGCAGGAGAAGGGGAAATATGATTCTCTGCAGGATGAGTTAAAGCGCTTCATTAATCAGCGTTGGAAGGGGATCCGTCCCGTACTTTGGGGGCAACAGTTGCGTGAAACGGAATTGACGCGTGCCATATACACTAATATCCTTGAATTGAACGAGAGCTAGGGTAAGTGAGGAGGAGTTTCTATGTGGGATGGGATTATTGTGGGAGGGGGCCTTGCGGGCCTGTTAGCAGGAATTCGTGCTTCTGAAAGGGGCAAGCGTATTTTGATTATCTCTGAAGGGGTGGGGAGTTTAACCTACAGTTCAGGGGTCGTGGATTTTGGGGATGTCAGACGGCTAGCGGGACAGGAAAAACATCCCTATGCGTTACTCGGAGAAACGCTCGTGCATACCAGTGCGGATTATTTTCAGGTGCTATTCCCAGATTACGAGGGAGAATGGGGGAGAAATCAAGAAGTGCTTACCCCCCTGGGTTCCCCAAGAAGATGTGGAATGGTGCCCAAAGGTCTAAACGCCAAGGCACTGCGGGATGCCCAGAGGATTGTGCTTATGGCTCCTGAAGGAATGAAAGATTTTTTCCCAGAAGTGATTAAGGCTAATTTGGTGAAGATCCATCCGCAAGCAAGTGTGGAGGTGTATCCTTTTCGCCTCGAGAGGTTTGAACCTTGGTATGCCATCGGAAAGCCGGTCATGGGAATGGACTATGCGAAGTTTTGGCGATCTGATTTGGGAATTGCAGTCATAAAAGATTTGCTGAACCGCTTAGCCCAGGAGATAAACACCGTCCAAAGGATTGCTGGAAGTGAGAAATTAGTGGTCGTTTTTCCAGGATTAGTTGCCGGATTTTCGGCTTCCTTACGGAATGCCTTATCCGAAGTTCCCTTTCCTGTGGTGGAGATGACCTCTTTTCCGCCTTCTGCTTGTGGGCAGACCCTTTACGAGACTTTAAAGCGGAAATTTCGGGTGTTAGGCGGAGAGTTACTCGTGGGGACGGGCGTCAAGCGAGTTGAACTTCAGGGGAAGGTTTGCCATAAAGTGATTGTCCCAAGTAAAGGGAGAGATACAGAGTTTTCCGCTCGCTCCTTTGTTCTGGCGACAGGGGGGATTTTTGGGGGTGGAATTGAAGTGACACCTGATGCTAGCAGGGAAACCGTGTTTGGGCTTCCCTTATTTATACCCTCAGAGTGGACGCGTGCGGAATTTTTGGGAGAGCAACCGTATGCGCGGATGGGGATTGAAGTGGACCGTGATCTTCGTCCGATCGCCTCAGGAAGCCAAGAAGTAATCTTAGAGAATGTGCGGGTGGTCGGACGGATGCTTGCACACTGGGATCCTTGGCTCGAACACTGCGGGGGAGGGGTTTCGCTCGCTTCTGGATGGTTAGCTGGAGAAAAGATATAGAAAGGATGCAGGTCAGATGGATTTTGAACAGGACAGGGTCAAGAATTTAGATGCATGTATTAAATGCAGTGCGTGTACCGCCCAATGCCCAGTTGCTGCAGTGTATCCCCTTTTCCCAGGGCCGAAAAGTGTTGGACCGGATGCAGAGCGTTTTCGGCTTGAGGGCCTAGAGCTGGACTCCAAATGTTTAAACTATTGTTCAAATTGTAAAACGTGTGAAGTCACTTGCCCGTCCGGTGTGAAAATTACGGAAATGATCTTACGGGCACGAGAAAAGGCCCAACAAACGGGGCAAAAAGACGGAGAAACGATCCAACACCAGTTTCGAGATCTCGTCTTAGGTCGAGCAGAATATTTGGGGAAGTTGGGGACGATTTGGCCCAGTATGACGAATGCAGTGCTGGGAATATCCCTGATGCGAAGTTTAATGGAACGGACACTGGGAATAGGTCGTCAGGCCCCGCTGCCGGCCTATAAGCCAAAGTTTAAAGCATTAGGGGCGGGAAACCCTGCAACAGCTCGTAAACAGGTAGTCTATTTCCCGGGCTGTTTCGTTACCTACAATGATGCATCGACAGGCAAGGCCGTGGTGAAAGTATTGGAACACAACGGCTTTGACGTGATCGTTCCTTCGTTTCATTGCTGCGGAGTTCCTCTTCAAGCCACCGGGCATTTTCGGGAGGAACGGGCTAACGCGAGAAAGAATCTGGCTCTGATGGATCCCTATTTACAGGCAAATGTGCCCGTTATCACTGCGTGTACGAGCTGTGGCTTAGCGTTAAAGGAAGAATATCCGAAAGTGGAGGCACTGGGGGCAGAGCGCATTGGCCGTCAGGTCTATGACTTGTTTGAATTTCTTTGGGGACTTCACGAACGGGGTGAGCTTCGGGAAGAGTTTCAGGAGGTTTCCGTGTCCTTAGGTTACCATGCCCCTTGCCATTTAAAAGCACAAGGCATTGGGACGCCCGCTGTGCGCTTATTGCGTTTGATACCGGAAGTGCGTGTGAATGATTTGGATGCTGGCTGCTGCGGTCTGTCTGGGAGTTTTGGGTTTAAACAGGAAAGGTATGATCTAGCCATGCAAATTGGGAATCCATTGTTTAGTCAAGTCAAACGTGGTGTGGCTGAGGGGGACTTTGAAACCATGACAACCGAATGTGGGGGGTGCCAAGTGCAAATTCAGCACGGTTCAGGGATAAAAACCGAGCATCCCGTTTGGATACTCATGCAAGCCTACGGCATAACAACAGAGTAAGACGATTCAGGATTGGGAAGAACGGGATGATATTATCGATCAGATGCGGGATCGCATTTTAAAGCGTTGCTTTGACATAATGAGCTTACAGCAACTTCGCGGCCAAGATTTGCGTTGGATTTTAGGATTCCAACGCATAGCACAGGAGCTCGAACGTGTCGCAGACTATGCCTGCGACCTTGCTGAACTTAGCGAGCTTAAGCCAGAAGGAAATTGGTCAGTCGATATCTTGCAAATGACAAGACAATTAACCGACATGACAGATTACACCGTTGGCATATTGAAAGGCGAGAAAGAAATCATTATGGATTTGGCCGATGAGGATGATGTTTTAGATCAGGCGTACGCCAGTTTTAAAGCGGTCTTGGTTAAAGGTAGCCAAACGAAATCTAATGATGGTCAATTGGGTTTATGTCTGGTGGTTGCTAGAACGATTGAGCGCATGGGGGATCATATTGTAAATGTAGCTGAGACGCTTTTGTATATCCAAACGGGCAACCGACGATTAGCTGAAGTATCCATTACTGCAATTCAAGAATGAGCGGGCCAATGTGAACTATGAGCAATGAATATGTTGGAGGGAGGATGGATGGAGTATGTCCGGAAAATACATATTAGCGTTAGATCAAGGTACCACCAGTTGCCGCGCCATGCTTTTCGACAAAGAAAGTAAGATTGTGGGAGTGACTCAAAAGGAGTTTGCTCAGATATACCCTAAGGCAGGTTGGGTTGAGCATGATGCTGAGGAAATTTGGAGCACACAATATGGAGTCATTGCAGAACTTATCGCAAAAATCGGCATCAAGATTGATGAGATTGCTTCCATAGGGATTACTAATCAGCGTGAGACTACAGTGGTTTGGGATAAGTTTACTGGCAAACCTGTGTACAATGCGATCGTGTGGCAGTGTCGACGGACAACGGCCATTTGCGATGATTTAAAGGCTAAGGGTTATGAAGATATGGTTCGAGAAAAAACAGGTCTCGTGGTGGACGCATATTTTTCAGGAACGAAGGTAAAATGGATTTTAGATAATGTTGAAGGAGCTCGTGCCAAAGCTGAAAAGGGTGAGCTGCTGTTTGGAACGATGGATACCTGGTTAATCTGGAAACTCACTGGCGGAAAAGTGCATGTCACGGATTATTCGAA
>PKWS01000279.1 GCA_003132105.1 Desulfosporosinus sp. | reverse complement strand
ATTTCAACTTCTTTTCCTTCCAAGTACCTATCCACCAAAATCGGATGTTCTGAAGATAGGTGGATCGCCCGCTTTAAATAGTCTTCAAGTTCACTTATAGTCTCCACCACTTGCATAGCGCGCCCTCCGATAACATATGAAGGACGAACGATAACAGGAAATCCGAGTTCCTCCGCAATTCCTTGGGCCTGATCGACAGAAGTAACGCTTCTCCCTTCGGATTGGGGGATTCCTAATTGACTTAAAAGCTCTGCAAAACGTTCCCGATCCTCTGCCATATCAATCGCGTCAACCTGTGTTCCTAAAATTCTAATTCCAGCCAGGTTCAGTCGGGCTGCCAAATTAATGGGCGTCTGTCCTCCAAATTGAACTAAAACTCCATCCGTTTTTTCCTTATGTAAGACATGAAGCACATCTTCCAAGGTCAACGGCTCAAAATATAGTTTGTCAGCGGTATCAAAATCCGTCGATACCGTTTCTGGATTATTGTTAATCATAATAGCTTCCACGCCCGCTTCTTGCAAAGCCGCAAGTGCATGGACGGAACAATAATCGAATTCAATTCCTTGACCGATCCTGATAGGTCCTGAGCCTAAGACGACGACTTTGGGACCAGTGCTTATCGAAACCTCGTCTTCTTCTTCATAACAAGAATAGTAATAAGGCGTTGCCGAAGCAAACTCTGCTGCACAAGTATCCACCGTCTTATAGACCGGAACAATCAGGGCCGTCAGGCGCATGGAACGAACTGATTCTTCCGAGCGCCCCGTAAGCTTGGCAATTGCTAAGTCAGAAAATCCTTGGACTTTAGCGAAACGCAATAACTCCGTCGTTAACGGCTCACTTTGCACCCGCTGCTCAAGTAGAACTAGATCTCTGATTTTATGCAAATAGAAGGGGTCTATTTGAGTGAGCCTTTGCATTTCAACAATGGTCCAATCCCGCCGAAACGCTTCTGCTATTGCAAAAAAACGTTCATGATCCGCTCGGGCAAGCTTGTCTTCTATTTCCATTTCCGTCCAGCCACCGGAGTCATCGATTCGAAGACCTACTGTCCCGATTTCCAAAGAGCGCGTCGCCTTCAACAAAGCTCCTTCCAAGGTCCTCTCCATGGCCATCACTTCTCCGGTCGCTTTCATTTGCGTACCAAGACGATGATCCGCAGCAGGAAACTTATCGAAAGGCCAACGAGGAAACTTGACCACCACATAGTCTAGGGCTGGTTCAAAACAGGCACTGGTATTGCCTGTCACCGGATTGGTTAATTCTGGCAGGGTAAATCCTACCGATAAAAGTGCCGCCATTTTGGCAATGGGATATCCGGTTGCTTTCGAAGCAAGAGCACTAGAGCGGCTTACCCGAGGATTAACCTCAATTACAACGTATTCTCTACTCCTCGGATTCAAGGCAAATTGAACATTGCACCCACCGTTAACTTCCAAAGCTCGGATGATCTTTAACGATGACGCCCGTAACATCTGATATTCCACATCACTCAGAGTTTGCGACGGCGCTACTACGATGCTATCCCCGGTATGTATCCCTACCGGATCAATATTCTCCATGTTGCAAATCGTGATACAGTTATCCGCCCCATCTCGCATAACTTCATACTCGATTTCCTTCCACCCAGCCACACTCCGCTCCACGAGACATTGCCCTATCGGGCTGGCCTGTAGCCCCCTTTGTAAAATTTCTTCCAACTGTTTGGCGTTTTTGACAATCCCGCCACCTGTCCCTCCAAGGGTATAAGCCGGGCGTACTATTAACGGAAATCCCTGCTTACTGGCGAAAGCCTCCCCCTCTTCCAGGGTCGTCACGATCACACTTTCGGCTACTGGCTCACCCAGTGAAAGCATTGTTTCCTTGAAGGCATCCCGATCTTCGGCTTTGTAAATTGTTTCAGCATCACAGCCAATGAGCTCCACGTCATAACGCTTTAAAACCCCACAGCGTTCTAGTTCCATCGCTAGATTAAGCCCCGTTTGACCACCGAGTGTGGGCAGCAGAGCATCCGGCCTTTCTTTCCTGATAATCTCCTCTAAACGTTCAGGCAAGAGAGGTTCGATATAGGTAATATCCGCTGTTTTGACATCCGTCATGATGGTTGCCGGATTACTGTTAACCAGTATAACTTGTACTCCCACTTCACGAAGGGCTTTACACGCTTGGGTCCCGGCATAATCAAATTCTGCGGCTTGCCCAATCACAATAGGGCCAGAGCCTATGACAAGGACCTTTTTCCACGCCGGGTTAAGTGGCATGTTGAGTCCTCCATTCCTGCATTGATTGCGCAAACTCATCAAAAAGATAAAGGGACTCACTCGGTCCTGGCCCAGCTTCCGGATGATACTGAACCGAAAAGACAGGCAGATTCCGATGTTTAACCCCTTCGACGCTTTGATCATTGAGGTTGCGGTGGGTTACGTATAGTGGGGTCTGCTCCAGGCTTTCTTCTGCGATTGCATACCCATGATTTTGCGAGGTAATTGTCACTCGTTTTGATAGGAGATCTTGTACAGGTTGGTTTCCACCTCGATGCCCAAATTTCATCTTATAGGTGTCCCCTCCCAAAGCGAGTGACAAGAGTTGATGCCCTAGGCAGATACCGAAGATGGGTAATTTACCCAAAAGTTCTCGAATCGTTTCGATCCCCACTTCGACGCTCTTGGGGTCTCCCGGCCCATTGGACAGAAAGACGCCATCCGGTTGAAGGTCTAAGATCTGCTCCGCTGACGTGGTATGGGGAACTACCGTCAAGAGAAACCCACTCTCTTGCATCGCGTGCAAGATGTTTTTCTTAATCCCGAAATCTAGGACTACGACATGAAACGAACCCTTCTCGGTTTGAGTTGCCGGTAAGGTATAGACTTCCGAGGTACTGACCGTAGCCACAACATCTGCTGGAGCAAGCCATGCTTTCACCCTTGTGATCAACTCACTAAGGTCCTCAATTTCCGTAGTAATCACCCCACGCAAAACCCCGTGTTCTCGTATAACACGCGTCAAAGCGCGAGTATCAATCCCTTTGATTCCCACAACTCCAGCTTGTGCCAACGTCCTGGAAAGATTTTTTTCCATCTGCCAATGACTGGGATTACGGGCGGCCTCTTTCACGATAAATCCCTGAACTTGGGCCTTCTCCGATTGGTCATCCATCCTATTTATGCCATAATTCCCAATGAGGGGATAGGTCATACACACCATTTGTCCTGCGTAAGAGGGGTCGGTCAGCACCTCTTGGTAACCTGTCATACCCGTGTTAAAAACGACTTCTCCGAAGGCTTCTCCAGTTGCCCCGTAAGACTCCCCCATTAAAACTTTCCCTGTTTCAAGTACGAGTGCTGCTTTCATCTACGTCTCTCACTTCCAAAGTTCCGTGAATACTTCATCCAAAATCTCCAAGGCCTTATCCATTTCCTGTTTTTCAACAATTAAAGGTGGGAGGAAACGCAAGATCTTGCCGCCAACACAGTTGATCAGAAGCCCCTTTAGTCGGCAAGCCTCAACAATCTCCGGTCCCAACTTAGAAACAGGCCACCCAATAATAAATCCTTGTCCTCGAACGGCATCCCCTGTCTGATACTTCCCAGCCAGTTCTTCGAGTCCCTTTTTAAAATAGCCCGAGCGCTCCTGAACCCCTTCCATAAATCCATCCTCGAGCATCACATCCAAGACAGCGCACCCTACAGCGGTTGCCAAAGGGTTTCCCCCGAAGGTTGAAGCGTGATCTCCGGGCTGGAAGGCTTTTGCTACTTTATCTGTAGCCAGCATTGCTCCAATGGGTACTCCACCGCCCAAGGCTTTAGCTAAGGTCATGATATCTGGAAGTACACCGCTCCACTCATAGGCAAAGAGTTTCCCTGTCCGGCCAACGCCGCACTGCACCTCATCAAAAATCAACAAAGCCCCAAATTGATCACACAGTTCACGCGCTCCTTGTAAAAATTCTACGGAAGCTGGAAGGACTCCCCCTTCCCCCTGAATGGGCTCAATGAAAACTGCTGCCGTGTTTTTATTAACTTTAGCCTTTAGGCTGTCAAGATCGTTCAATTTTGCATAAGTACATCCGACTGGAAGCGGATCAAACCCTTCTTGATATTTAGTCTGGCCTGTGAGCGTGAGGGTTGCCAAGGTCCGTCCGTGAAACGAATTTTCCAGCGTTACGACCTCGTATTTCTGCGCTCCAAAGTTTTTCTTAGCATATTTCCGCGCCAGCTTGAAGGCCGCTTCATTCGCCTCCGCTCCACTGTTGCAAAAGAACACTTTATCCGCAAAAGAATGATCCACCAAGCGCTCTGCCAAGGCGACTTGGTTCGGTATCCAGTACAAGTTTGACGTGTGCATAATCTCTTGGGCCTGTTCTTGAACGGCACGGACGATTCCAGGGTGATTATGTCCCAGTGAGTTAACCGCTAGCCCTGTCAGAAAAT
>PKWS01000060.1 GCA_003132105.1 Desulfosporosinus sp. | reverse complement strand
TGGAGGCCTAGCCTTCGGACAACTATTAATTGCGAATGAGGTGTTATAAATGTGTTTAGCCATTCCTGCTAAAATTGTTACGATCGATGGTTCAATGGCCAAAGTAGATATGATGGGGAATGAACGTGTTGTCAGTATTGACTTGGTCCCAGAGGCCTTGATTGGCGAATATGTGTTAGTTCATGCAGGATTTGCCATTGGAATTATCGATGATGAGAGTGCCAAAGAAACGGAAGAACTTTTATTGGAGGTAGCCAATGCCTATGAAGAAGGAGAGTAAGGATCTTTTGGCTAAGGCGGGTGATTATCTTACGGAAATTAAGGCCTTGGCCCAAAGTCCGTTTACAATCATGGAAGTGTGTGGAACGCATACAGTGGCTATTGCCAAAAATGCGCTTCGAGAGTTGTTGCCGGCCAGTGTCCGTTTAATTTCTGGACCAGGTTGTCCAGTATGTGTGACAGATAGCAGTGATATTGACCGTTATCTATATTTGGCTGCCCAACCCAATGTGATTACGGCAACCTTCGGGGACATGATTCGGGTACCGGGGACAGAGAAAAATTTACAGGTTCTAAGATCAGAAGGGGCGGACATCCGAATTGTCTATTCAACCCAAGATGCTTTAGAGTTAGCCCGTAAAAACCCGGACAAAGAGGTCGCTTTTCTGGGAATTGGGTTTGAGACGACGACCCCTACAGTAGCGTTAAGCTTAGTAACAGCGAAACAAGAAGGACTCCAAAATTATAGTGTGTTATCCATGCACAAGGTCGTTCCCCCAGTCTTAAGATTGTTGGCTGAAGACGAGGAACTGGTAGTCGATGCCTTCCTGGATCCGGGGCATGTTTGCTCCATTATTGGCATAGAACCAATTGAGTTTATGGCCAAAGATTATGGTTTGCCAGGAGTTGTGGCAGGCTTCTCTGCGCTGGATATTTTGGAAGCCATTGTTATGCTCCTGCGTCAACGTACAGAGGGACGCTCGGAAATTGAAATTCAATATAAACGTGTCGTCAAAGCAGAGGGGAATCCACATGCTAAAATGGTTGTCGAACGAGTCTTTGAGCCAGTCGATGCATCATGGCGGGGCATAGGGTTGATCCGTCAAAGTGGCTTGGGTATACGTGGAGAATACAGTGCTTGGGATGCGGCCCTAAAATTTGCGCTGCCGGTTTTTCATTCGCCGGAAACACCAGGTTGCCGGTGTGGAGAGGTCTTAAAAGGCCTGATTTATCCGACTCAATGCCCAATGTTCGGCAAACGTTGTACGCCTATGAAGCCAGTGGGACCCTGCATGGTGTCTTCCGAAGGGTCTTGTGCGGCTTATCATCGATACATACTAAGGGGTGTGGATTAATGGAACGCATCCTCTTGGCCCACGGCAGTGGTGGACGACTCAGCCATGAATTAATTAAAACTCTTTTCCAGAAACACCTGGGAAACCCATACCTAGATCAAATGAATGATGCTACTTTGTTGCCAGGACAAGAGCGGATTGCAGTTACAACTGATTCCTTTGTGGTTTCCCCTTTGTTTTTTCGCGGAGGAAATATAGGCAAACTTGCAGTATGTGGTACGGTCAACGACCTAGCTGTTAGTGGAGCGATCCCAAAGTTTTTAACGCTGGCGCTTATTTTAGAAGAAGGCTTACCGATGGATGAGTTGGAACGGATTATTAAAAGTGTTGCAAAGACAGCAGCCGAAGCAGGCATCGTGATTGTCTGTGGGGATACGAAAGTTGTGGAACGCGGGAGTGCGGACAAAATTTTCATAAACACGACTGGGATTGGGTATATTACAGATCGTTTAGTAGGGCCAGCGCAGATTCAACCAGGAGATGAAATCCTCATTACCGGAACAATCGGAGACCATGGGATTGCGATTTTATCTGAGCGAGAAGGGCTTGAGTTTCGAACCCCAGTTGTTAGTGATTGTGCCCCTTTAAATGGACTTATCGACGCCTTTTATATTCCTGGAGTTAAATGTATGAGGGACCCCACTCGTGGAGGCGTAGCGACAACACTCAATGAATTGGCTGGACAAGCGGGAGTAAGTATGCTCTTAGTAGAAGAGCAATTGCCACTTTCTCCTAGCGTAGAAGGGGCATGTGAAATGTTAGGTCTTGAGCCCCTTTACTTAGCGAACGAAGGAAAAGTATTGGTCATCGTGGCCCCGGAAGTGGCAGATGAAGTTCTCCTGAAAATACAAGCACACCCACTGGGGCGCAATGCTACTCGTATCGGGCAAGTTCAAGCAGGAAAGTCTGGGCTCGTGCTATTAGAAACTCCTCTGGGGGGGAAACGAATTATTGGCATGCTTGAAGGTGAACACCTTCCCCGTATTTGTTGAGAGTGAAGAATCTGGAGGGAATTATGCGGATAGCAGTCATTGATGGACAGGGTGGCGGAATTGGTAAACATATAGTAGAGCAGTTGCGCAAAAAAATGCCTGGGTTGAATATACTTGCTTTGGGAACCAATGCCCTTGCAACAGGAGCTATGTTGCGCGCCGGGGCCACTGAGGGAGCTTCAGGGGAGTCCGCGATTTGTTATAATGTAGATCGGGTGGATCTAATTGTGGGTTCGGTTTCGGTTATGATGGTTTATGGTCTATTGGGAGAAATCACTCCGGTAATGGCTACGGCAATTTCGGCCAGTAAAGCAGACAAATTGCTGCTCCCTATCCAAC
>PKWS01000137.1:323-6225 GCA_003132105.1 Desulfosporosinus sp. | reverse complement strand
GGTGAGCATCCACCTCTAAATCTCCGCTGGCTTGAAGACTGAGATCAATATAGGCAAATCTGGCAAAGGCTGTCAGCATATGATCAAAGAAACCAATCCCGGTCTCGACTTGAGCTTCTCCCGTTCCGTCAAGATTCAAGCGAACGCGGATCTCTGTTTCCTTAGTTTTCCGTTCAACATAAGCTTCTCGCATTTAATAGTCTCCTCTCTATTCCCAGGATTGTGTTCACTCATCTTATATGGTCAACNNAACCGGGAGCACGCCCATGTTGCGGACGAGGAATCCCATCTTCAACAACTCATCAGCCCATCCGTCAGAGTCAACAGGCTTAAAGAGGATAAAGTTCGCCTGCGTCGGATAGACCACAACTCCTGGAAGTTGAGTTAATCCCTCCTGTAATTGTTTTGTTTCTTCCTTGATCTGCTGAATTTGGGCTTGATACTCTCCTAAGTATCCTAAGGCAAGGATCCCCGCCTTTTGACTGAACGAATTGACATTAAACGGCGGTCTTACCCTGTTGATTAAGGCAATGGTCTCCGGTTGTCCAAGCAAATAACCCAAGCGAAGGCCGGCCATTCCAAAGGATTTAGAGAACGTCCGTAGGATCACTAAGTTGGGGTAGTTTTCAATCTCGGGAATGAGAGTTTCCTCTGAAAACTCTGCATATGCCTCGTCAACCACCACGATTTTGCCGCTTTCCCGTACCAGTCGGAGGATCTCTTCTCTAGGGAACAGCGAACCGGTGGGGTTATTAGGATTACAAACGAAAATTACATGGGCCTCCGGAGACTTTGCCGCCTCTAACATCTTCTCTGTGTCCAGAGCTAGGCCATTTAACAACGGAACTGGCACAACTGTGGTGTCAGTCAAGCAAGCGTAAATCTGATACATACCAAATGTCGGGGGGTGGATAATTGCGGATTTACCCAAGCCACCAAAGGTGAGTAAAATAAGTTGGATCAGTTCATCAGATCCGTTACCTATCAGGATTCCCTCCGGAGAGGTTTCCGTATACGTCCCTATGGCTCTTTTGAGGTCACCACCCATTCCGTCCGGATAGCGGTTAAACGCTAGTTTCTCGTTGTACAATAACTCCCGCATTCCCGCCGGCCAGGGAAAGGGATTTTCATTAGCGTCGAGTTTAATGCACTGGGGCATATGTTTAGTTTCATAAGGAACGAGCTGACGGACTTCAGGTCGAACTAAGCTCTCTAGGTTACTTAATACGGGATTCATCTCTATTAAACCTCACTTCCACGGCCCGGGCATGTGCTTCTAACCCTTCACTACGGGCGAGTATGGCGATCTGCCTGGCATC
Organism: Desulfosporosinus sp.; assembly: GCA_003132105.1. Taxonomy (GTDB): domain Bacteria; phylum Bacillota; class Desulfitobacteriia; order Desulfitobacteriales; family Desulfitobacteriaceae; genus Desulfosporosinus. Next base: position 4,906 of record PKWS01000137.1, on the reverse strand, counting down.
CCTTTTCAGGGCTGTTTCCGAATATCCAATCACGCTGACCTTCTTCATGAACGTATCGACATTAAGTGGAGAGTAAAATCGAGCCGTCCCTCCAGTCGGTAAAACGTGATTTGGTCCCGCAAAATAATCTCCGACTGGTTCTGGGGAATACCTTCCTAGAAAGACCGCACCAACATTTCGGACTTGCCCTAACCAGGAATATGGGTCCTTCACGACCAGTTCAAAATGTTCTGGGGCAATTTTATTGGCCAAATCCATGCCTTCTTGGAGATCTGACACGAGAATTGCAGCCCCATAGTTTTCCCAAGACGCCCGGGCGATTTCGGCACGGGGCAAGTCTTCAAGCTGCCGCTCCACCTCTAACAGGGTCTGCTCGAGAAGTTGACGAGAAGGTGAGACTAANNATCGCCGAGGCAAGGCGATCATGCTCGGCCTGGGAAAGCAAATCAGCAGCTAATTCTTCTGGGCGTCCGCTCTCGTCTACTAAGATCAGTATCTCACTGGGTCCGGCCAGCATATCTATATCCACTATTCCAAAAACTTGCTTTTTGGCTAAGGTCACGTAAATGTTTCCCGGTCCNNTCACACCAGCTTCAGCCGCAGCCACCAGAACTTCAGGCAGTAGCGTGCCATCCGCTCTTGGGGGACTGACCATCACGATTTCTTTAACTCCGGCTACTACAGCGGGCAAGGCATTCATCAAGACCGACGATGGATAGGAAGCAGTTCCCCCGGGTACGTAAATACCTACGCGCTTGAGCGGGAGGATAAGTTGCCCGAGTATACTCCCGTCCTGATCCGGTTCCAACCAAGAGGTTCGTTTCTGCTTCTCATGATAGCGCAGGATATTTATCTTCGCCGTTCGCATTGCTTCTAAAAAATCCTCACTCACGTCTTGATAAGCCCCTTGAATTTCCTCGTTAGATACCCTCAAACCGCTTAGTCGCAAGTTAATATGATCAAATTCCTCGGTCAGTTGATAAACTGCTTCTTCCCCATCCTCACGGACACGCTTGAGTATGTCTGCAACAAGCTTCTCTAGGGTTGCATCGTCTCCATAGGATTTCCGAGTAAGACGATTTAAATCAATGTCTTTCAGGTTCTCAATCTTCATAAGTTCCCCTCTCAATCGGCTCGGCTTTATGGCCGTGGATATAACTGCGTTGTAAACTTTTCCTGACGGAGTCACTGTCTCCTTATTTGACAGAATCCTTACTTCGCCGGCAAACCCGCTTGCATTCCTGCACGTAAACGTTCGACTAGATCCCGAATCCGCTCGTATTTCATGCGGTAGGCCACACGGTTTGCGATCAAGCGGGTGGTCGCTTCAAGAATCGGTGCAACCTCAACTAAGTGGTTTTCCTTAAGCGTTTTTCCAGTAGAAACAATATCCACAATCATTTCTGCTAGACCGACGCACGGAGCAAGCTCAATATTTCCATGAAGTTTTATGGGACTGACCTGCATGCCCAGCTCGCTAAAAAAGGTCTCTGCTACCCTAGGGAACTTCGTTGCCACTCGTTGATGGTTCAGTACACTTAAATCATACTCTCCGTTCGGCAATTTGGGCGGGACATTAGCCTCTGGCATAGCAACCACAAAACGGCAATAGCCAAATTTAAGGTCAAGTAATTCAGCGACATCTTTATTATCTTCCAGCAGGGTGTCTTTTCCGACAAAGCCAAGGTCTGCCGCCCCATATTCAACAAACGTGGGAATATCCGTGGCGCGGCAAATAATGATCTTGACCTTACTAGCTGGAAGATCGTAAAAGAGCTTCCGAGAATCTTCATTAACATGGCTGCATTCTATCCCAATACGACTCAATAATTGAATCGAGTCAATCAGTAACTTTCCTTTAGGCACTGCAATCGTCAAAAAATCTTGTTCCACTAGGTTATCCCCTTCTTATTTCAATTCATCGCTTTAACTAGTTAAAGCGTTAACATACTATTATTATACTAAACTCCTTTTATTCTGGCAACCCCTTAATGTAAATAAAGAATGCTTAATGAGGGGGATCACGAGACCAAAATAAGAGACAAGCCGTTCTGAGGCCTGTCTCTTAAAGCATTCGTAATATAATTATCCACATTTTCTGACGTCCTATTCAAAATTCATAACCTCGATCTCTGTAAAAGCCTTGATGGCATTAATCTCCCATTTCTAGCCCCAGATTACGTGCCGCTATCAGCAAGGGGTCGTTTAAGGGCACTTGTTTGAGCTTATCGACCGCTTCGTGGAGAGGAACCCTCACAATATCGCTGCCCCGAAGTGCGACCATGATCCCAAATTCCTCTTCGAGTGCTGCATCAACCGCGGCAACACCATAGCGAGAAGAAAGCACTCGATCATATGAATTGGGTGACCCTCCACGCTGAAGATGTCCGAGCACCGTCACTCGCGTTTCCATGCCATATTGTTCTTCGAGTTCATTGCCTATCTTGGCACCAATGCCTCCCAACTTGATCGGGTCGAAGCGTCCCGAGACCAGTCGCTCTACCACAATTTCGCCACCTAGAGGTTTAGCACCTTCTGCCACAACAATGATACTAAATTTTTTCCCTTGTTTTGCCCGTTTTTGGATGGCTAGCGCCACCCGATTAAGATTATACGGAATTTCCGGAATTAAGATCACGTCTGCTCCTCCGGCGACACCTGCATACAAGGCAATCCATCCTGCATAGCGCCCCATTACTTCGAGAACCATGACCCGGTGATGAGATTCCGCCGTGGTGTGTAGACGATCAAGCGCATCCGTGGCTGTGTCCACCGCTGTCTGAAAGCCAAAGGTTTGATCGGTAGCCATCAAATCATTGTCAATCGTTTTTGGAATTCCGATCACGTTAAGACCTAGATTCGCAAACTTAAGCGCGATATTTAAACTGCCGTCCCCACCGATCGCTAGTAAAGCATCCACATTTCGTTTTTTTATATTTCGTATTACATCGCCTGAACGGTCTAGTATTTGAGCTACCCCATCTACTTTCGTTTCATACGCAAAGGGATTGTCCCGATTGGTTGTTCCAAGAATCGTACCGCCACGCGGTAAAATACCCGAGACAGCCTTTAAAGTTAAGGGCATAAAATCTCCTTCTACCGCTCCACGAAAACCGTCCCTTACCCCAAGCACTTCTAGGCCATATTGGTGCGCGCTTTTAGCAACCGCCCGAATCACCGCATTAAGGCCCGGGCAATCCCCTCCGCCAGTAAGTATTGCAAGTTTACGCATCCACGACACCCCTTATTCAAGTTTTCTCAATTTATAATTCCTTTGCAAACAAAACCTGAGGAATATGTTTTAGCAGAGCTATCTTGTGGGCATCTTCACCATCTATCGAGCCGAGTGACATTTCCACTCGTTTTCCCTGAGCCCTTAACGCCTGGCACTGATGAATGACCTGCTTGTCATTTGAGCCATAAACCAGAATTTCGGCTCCCTCTACAGGAGTAAGTGGAAATTGTTCTAACAGGTTTCCGAGGTGAATAGCAAACCCAGTTGCCGGTTGTGGAACACCAAAGTCGGCGTACAACGTATCATAACGTCCTCCCTCAACCACCGGAAAACCCATTCCTGGAACATATCCTTCGAAAACCGCCCCCGTATAATAGGAAAAACCGCGTAGAATGCCTAAATCTAGCGAGACATTTGCTTGAACTCCAAAATCATGCAGATATCGATAAATTCGCCTCAAACTCTCGACAGCTTCCCGAATCGCTGATCGTTCACTCCAGAGGAGGACTTCATCCAGAATTTCTTCTCCCCCGTGAAAATGAGGTAACCGCAGTAATAGCTCTTGAACGCGTTCCGGTAGCCCACTTTGGCTGACCCAGCTTTCCACGCCAACCATGTCTTTGCGTGCTAACGCTTCTTCCAGCTTAGCTTGCATCCCCTCATCGACCCCCGCTTCCAGCATGAGTCCTGAAAAGATTCCCATATGCCCAAGATTAAACTGATAGTTTTTCAGGCCCAAAGCTGCAATGGCCTCCACAGCGAGAGCGATCACCTCTGCATCAGCTAGTTCTTGGTCAGAACCGACGAGTTCTACGCCGACTTGGCGGAACTCTCTATGCCTAACCGTGGTATTTCGATAAACATCCGCACCGTAACACAGACGAAGTGGTAAACTTGCCCCACGCATGCGTGTACTGACAAGGCGTGCTATCGGTATCGTCAGTTCCGGACGCAAGGCTAGTATACGTCCTTCACGGTCAAAAAATTTGTATAATAAGTTGTCTTGCTCGATATCTGGTTGAACACAAGCGCCGAATTCAAGGGTTGGGGTCAACACTTTCTGATAAGACCATTGACGAAAAAGCGCAAGAATATCTTTCTCTAAGCGCTCCTGCACGGCGACTTCTTCCGGGAGTAAATCACGCATTCCTTCTGGTATGCGTTGTCCTAGATTCGTTCTTAGCATAAAATTCTCCTTCTATAAAGACCTAATCAAGATCCCTTAATCGTTTTGCTTCTGCAAACGCTTTAATATCAGTTGATATCCATCTGCTCCAAAATTTAAACAACGCTTAACTCGGCTGATCGTCGCAGTACTCACTCCCGTAACATCAAAAATTGTCGTGTA
>PKWS01000137.1:0-206 GCA_003132105.1 Desulfosporosinus sp. | reverse complement strand
TCAATAGCTTTTTAAACTTTACCACTTGCACATAATTAAAGAGAGGACAAAAAACCCATTCTATCATGGTTTCCGTCCTCTCTTTTTACTAACAATGACATTAGCCTATCGTTCATCTATACCAGTATAATCACGTCTTATTGCAACGCTCTTGTAAGCCGGTCGGATAATTTTTCCAGCATTGACGATTTCTTCGATGCGATGCG
>PKWS01000319.1:886-7476 GCA_003132105.1 Desulfosporosinus sp. | reverse complement strand
CTGTTTTCCTTTATTCGGTTGGTCAATCGAACTAACATTTTTCCCATCCATCAGGATGGTATATTGGGCCGGAGTAAGCATTCCATAAACTTGCTTAGCTAGATCCAACTGTGTATTGGGGTCGGTTGTGGAGGACAACCTTTCAACTAACGGCAACATCTCTTTAGCCTGAACAGGGGTAATCTTTGCTGTAACAAAATTCTCAAGATGTATCAGATCAAGATCTACTTGACGATAAATTTACGAACCCATTTCCGCTGAGGCCAACTTTTTTAAGATACTCATTCTTATACCCTCCTTCTGTTTGACCTTAGTATATAAACTGAACCTTTAAATTTCCTTTAAATTAGTTTGCCACACCAGAATAATAATTTATAAAAAAGCTCCAAATGACTAAAGGCTCGTACCAGACCTTATATGTCTTGTACGAGCCTTTAGGTTAATGTTGCACTATTTCATAATCATGACTGAACTTGCTTTAACAAGAGCGCTGACATCGTCTCCCACTTTAAGCTCCATTGAATCAGCAGACCCAGTGGTTATCGAAGCTACTACCATTGTTTGACCACTAACGTCTATAGTTACTTCAGTAGAGACTGGGCCTTTTTTTATGTTCTTAATTTTCCCCTTAAGCTGGTTTCTCGTCGAGATTTGCATATGCGACCTCCTTAATATATGAAATTCATAAATAAGTAGTATGTCATTATCATGCAATATGTATACACACAAATTAATGCTAAGACATCGTCATTCTGTTTGTGACCCATCAACAGCTTTATTAAGCTACTTAATTACCTCTTGTTTACCGCGATCTAGCTTAATTATCTGATTCCCAAGCATTTCTGCTTCCTGAACATCATGAGTCACTAAAATAAAAGGAATCTGCCATTGGGCTTGGAGCTTAAGCAATTCTAATTGGAGTGTACTCCGCGTATCCTGATCAAGTGCGGAAAGAGGTTCATCGAGCAGCAAAAGTTCGGGCTCGGTCATTAACGCACGAGCGAGAGCAACTCTTTGTTTTTCGCCACCCGAAATCTGATTGGGATAGCGATCTCGCAGATGTTCAATCTTTAGCATCTCCAAGACATTTGAAACGGTAAGGACTTTGTTCGGTATACTCCCTTTTTGGGGCTTACCATACATCACATTTTTCTCAACTGTCATGTGTGGAAAGAGAGCATAGTCTTGGAAAACATACCCTATGCGTCGCTTTCTAATTGGAATGTCCGCACCATGCTCAGAAGAGAAGACGACCTCGCCATTAATCTTAATCTTCCCCCACGAAGGTGTCTGGAGACCTGCTACACATTGCAGGATCGTCGTCTTGCCAGCACCAGAGGGACCAACAAGTGCAAGAATTCCATGACTCAAGGAGATATCGACTTCAAGCTCAAAGGTCGGTAACTTTTTTCTAAAATGAGCCTTTAGCATTATGCCCCACCTCCTCGCGAGTCTCGTCGTGGTCCTTTACCCCATCGGTTCAGTCCATAGATCACTAGAAAACTAAATACGGTCATGATGATCACCAATATGCTTGCTTGTCGAGTGTCGCCCGCTTCATTGGCAAAGTATATGGCAATCGGCATTGTTTGCGTCTTGCCCGGAATATTTCCAGCAATCATCAATGTCGCTCCAAATTCCCCCAGAGACCGAGCAAAGGCCAAGACTAAGCCCGCAACAATGCCATTCAAAGATAACGGAAGTGTTATGGTGAAAAACACTCTAAGTTCTCTAGCCCCTAATGTACGCGCTGCCTTCTCAAGATTTTGGTCAACACTCTCAATGGCAGCCTTTACGGATTGGTACATCAAAGGAAAAGAAACGACTGCGGCCGCGATGACAGCGCCCGCTAAGGTGAAGACAATTCTAGTATGAAACCATTGTTCGATTAACTTACCTAAAGGACCGTTCTTTCCAAAAACAACAAGCAACATAAAGCCAACTACCGAAGGCGGGAGTACCAAGGGCAAAGTAATGACAGACTCTACAACATTTTTGCCCAGGAACTCGTGCTTGGCCATAAGCCCAGCGATTGGTATTGAAGAACAAGCGACAATAATAACGGCTGCCAAAGCAACTTTGAGAGATAAAATAATCGGAACAAAGCTAAATTCCATCGGACTCCCCCGGAAACTATTTTATTTTGCTAATGACTTAAACCCGTATTTTACAAATACTTGTTGGGCGTCCGAACTCTGTAAGTACTTTAGGAAATCCTCAGCAAGTTGTTTGTTTTTAGTTGCTGAAATAACCGCTGCAGGATAGACAATGGGACTGTGACTGCTTGCAGGAACTACAGCAACCACTTTAACCTTTGTTGACCCTAAAGCATCCGATTGGTATACAATTCCTGCATCCACATTCCCTGTTTCTACATAATTCAGAACCTGGGTCACATCTTGCGCACGCACAAACTTGGGTTCTATTAAATCCCAAAGTTTGAGATTCGTCAAGGCTTCTTGTGCATATTTCCCAGCGGGTACGGACTCGGGTGTCCCAATGCTAATCTGGCCAACACTCGCTTTAGTCAGATCCTCGAGGGACNNCCATCTGTGTCTTTCCTGCAGAAATGAAAAGGTCTGCAGGGGCACCCTGTTCTATTTGTTGTTGAAGAGTGCCTGAAGCTCCAAAAATAATGGTAAGCTTTACTGCTGGTGTTTTCACAGCATACGCTTTTTGGATTTCAGTCAAGGAATCTTTCATACTGGCTGCGGCAGATACCATGATTTCTGTGGGTTCAACCTTTGTGACGTTTGTTGCTGATGGGGTATTACTTCCCGTACTACAGCCGATAGAAGTTAAAATTAATAGAAAACCGAGTACTAATAACCATGAAACTTTCTTCACTTATACTCCCCCTCTTTAATTAGGTTGTTATGTATAGTTATGTTAGCCTACGTTAGATACATTCATTAATATTAGCAGTTATACAATATTTTTCAGAATATTACTAACTAGAACTAACAAAACTAAACTACGACATAATTATACGATATGTTATAATACATTAGCAATATTATTTTCGATTAATATTTTTTACAAAGATTTATTAAAAATATTCTAGAAGGGCAGGTATGTTTGCTATGTCCAATGATATTTCTTATACGCCCGAAGAAGTAGGAAAACTCCTTAAGATTTCAAAATTCACAGTTTATGAGCTCATAAAACGGGGTGAGTTAATTGCTTACCATATTGGTCGCAAAGTTCGAGTAGAGGGTGCCGATATTGAGAGTTATAAGAAAAAATCCAAAGGGATAAATCCGCAAGCATCCCCTGAACAGAGCCAGAGCTTAAATCATTGTTTTCCTTCTGATGAAAGCTTCATCATCTGCGGACAGGATATTGTCTTGGACATCTTAACCCGCTATTTAGAAAAACAATTTCCGCATGTTCGCTTCCTGCGGCGTTATATTGGAAGTATCGACGGGCTTATTGCCCTTTACCGTGGCCTTGCTAACGTTGTAACTGCGCACTTATGGGATAGCGATACCGATGAATATAACCTCCCCTATGTTCGAAGGATGCTGCCGGGTCACCCCACTTATATCATAAACTTGGTTTTCCGAATTGAAGGTTTTTATGTTGCCAAAGGAAACCCCAAGAATATACTCACATGGAGTGACTTAACCAAACCAAATGTTCGTTTTGTTAACCGCGAAAGAGGTTCGGGTGCACGAGTATTGTTGGATGAACAACTAAGTATTTTGAAAATTAGCCATAAAGATATTCTCGGTTATGGAGATGAGGAAATGACTCATCTTGCAATTGCCAGCAAAATCGCTCGAGCGGAAGCAGACGTTGGTTTAGGGATCGAGAAGGTAGCTATGCAAGTTAACGACCTCGATTTTATACCTCTTCAAAAAGAACGTTATGATATAGTTATACGCAAGGAAGACCTGGAGCGGCCACATTTTCAGGCTTTAATGAGTATCTTGAAATCACCTTCTTTTCGAAACGAAGTGTTGGGAATTGGAGGCTACGACGTATCCCGTATGGGTCAGATCATTGCCGAAATGTAATACTCCCGTTCGGAAAACGCCACAAGAGCCAGAGTAGCTTAAAAAACTACTCTGGCTCTCTGCGATAACAGTAGCACACTGTCACCAATGATTACGCTGGGAACGGGATTAGTGGCGGTTAGCCATCGGATAAAACTCCATATAAATAACCGTAGTTGATAGACCATATATGTTTTGTTATACTAAGTAGGGCGTTGTTGCTGAAATTCATCGTCAATGAGGAAGAAAATAAAAATGACAATACATTTAAGATGTAACATACTCAATACTTAAAGAAGGAGAAAAAGTTTTAAATGAAAACAAAGAGTACTATTAGAATAAAGATGATTCTGGCTTTTTTGGCCTATAACCTCATTATAGCGACACTACTTGCTCCTTTTGTATTGTTTTGGGGACCCTTCGAGTCCCTCAAAATCGTGGCCGTTGGCTCAGTTTCACTCTCACGGCATCCGCAATTTGTGCAGGCCTTTCTTTCCCAAGCAGAAATAGATCGGATTAATAACCTCAGTTCTTCACAAGGGATAAGCGTCGGAGAAGTAATCGATCACACTAAAGTAAGTTCCGATCCAAGTACGGGAATTACGATCGAAGATATCAAAGGTCCAAGCTTCAAAGGCAAAGTCATGCTGATTAAAGATCCTAAACGAATTAAATTAGCTGTTACCAAAGAAATTGGTGTTACAGGTGAACGTGTCAGCGATCTGGTCAAGGATACGGGAGCCATTGCCGGGATAAATGCAGGTGGTTTCTATGATCAGAACGGTAAAGGAAATGGAGCGTTCCCAGACGGTTTAACCATGCATGACGGGAAAATGGTCAACAACAACGTGGGAAATGAAGCGAGAAATATTGCCGGATTTAATGACCAAGGGAAACTGGTGATTGGGAGTATGACTGCCAACCAATTGGAAACAGAGAAAAACATGCGCGAAGCCGTTTCTTTTGAGCCTAATCTTATTGTCGAGGGTAAACCTGTGGTTAAAGGAGTTGGCAGTGGGGGTATTGCGCCCCGGACTGGCATTGGACAAATGGCAGATGGAACCGTTATCTTTGTAGTAATAGATGGCCGTTTGCCCACGTGGAGTATTGGAGCGACCCTGCGAGACCTCATGAATGTCTTTAGAGATTATCATGCTGTCAATGCTGTTAATCTCGATGGCGGTTCTTCCACAGAACTCGTCTATAATGGTAAAATCGTGAATAAGCCTTGTGACCTTTTCGGTGAACGCTATATTCCCACAGCCTTTGTGGTTACCCCTTAATGAACTCTGTAATCTCTGTAAAAAAGGAGAAATCACGATGAAGAAGAAACTACGTATTATACTCGTCTGGACATTGGTTTCACTCGTGCTGCAATATGGAGCTTACTCCTATTTGAATAACCAAGTTCAAAAGGTTATGGCACCATCCGAGAAGAGTGAACCCGTCACTCTCCAGCTCAAAGCAACCATTCCAGGTTCTGACCTTAAAAATATTCAAGTTTCTTACGCCAAGGATTATTTGGCATACACGGAAAATGGTACATTTAAAATTTTCAACCTTATAAATAAGAAAGTTGTTTTTGAGAAGAAATCGCCCTCTCCGAATGATAAGACATTAGGTGTTCTCACGTACCAATGGCTGCCCGATCGCAATACTTTACTCTATTTTTATGCTAAGAAAAACCCCAATCCTGTAACTTCCGTTACCGTTTACCCACCTAAAACCACAGTGAAGACCCCCATACCAACTCCGACTCCTGTTGAACCAAAAACAGAAGACCCCAATCAGAAAATCGTGACGGAAGTTCCAAAAGTTGTGTTCAAAGAGGTTCCCGTAGAGCCTCGGATTGAAAAACGGATAAATCCTCAAATTACAGAACTCTATTCACTTGAACTCCCCAATAGTGATGAGTCCACTGCTCCTACTGATAATTTTGATCAAACAATTGACAACTTTTCAGCAGGCGGGAAAATCGAAGATTTAGTTGTCTCTACTTTCACCAATTCTATGTACTTTACTGTGAAAAACGAATCGACTGAACTACTCATGCAAATAGACATCATGAAACACGTACGCACCTTAAGCAAATCTGGAGAGTCCATAGATAATATGGTAGCCTCGGAACGGAACGGAACCCTTTATATTGACAGTAAAATGGGGACCACCCGTCAAGTCATTGCTTTGGATGGAACAAATCGTCATATCATCTCTAAAAACAATAACGATAGAATCTTAGGCATTAGAGCGGGCAAGATATATATCGGCGAAATCCAAAACAATGAACTCGTAAAGATTAAGACCACGCCTGACCTTCCTGAATTGACAAATAACCCTTCTTTGAAAACTGAATGGAAAGGATCTATACCTTTTGGCAATAACGTACGCACGCTCATTGGTGCTAAAGGTCAAATGGTTGTTTATAATCATCAAACAGCCTATATCGTTACTGACGGTCAACTAGCAGAGGTCCAATTGCACGGAGATGAAAATTACGTCTCTGTCGATGGCGCTGAGCTCATCCAACTCACCAAGGAAGGAACATCCACGCTTGTGGAATTGCAACCCCTCAAGCCCAAGAGTTAGAATCTT
>PKWS01000319.1:0-810 GCA_003132105.1 Desulfosporosinus sp. | reverse complement strand
AAATGTGGCAAATCAACAATAGATTTAAAACTACCACCCCACTTTAGTCCAACTTGTTCACCCAAACTACCCATTTGCTTAAACTTTGCTATATCATTTGATATCCGGTTATTTTCAAAAGGAGCAGCATCAAACGCTAATCCCCAGTTGTGATATGAGTCTCCTCCTCGGGCATTTGTAACTATTGGCCCAGGCTCAGTTCGACCTAAAGCAAACAATCTATCTTCTTCATCCCAACTTCTAAATGCTGCGATAATCCGAACCTCTAAGTTATGTGCTTTGGTTAATCCTAGCAATTCACTTGCAAGAAATGCAACATATGGATCTAGCTTAAATCATTTGAAGTTGGACGATTTTCGAAATTACCTTTAGGGTATGAGTTAAATAATTTTACTCTTGTTCTTGGATTTATTACCCCCTCTTCATAAAGCCCATTATTCTTTTGAAATTTTTTTACTGCGCTTATTGTAATCGCACCAAACCATCCATCAGGATTTCCGGAATTGTATCCTAACGAATTTAGTTTTACTTGTACTGTCTTAACCTTTTCAATTAAAATAGTCCATGTGGCAGAACCCACAATACCATCCCGAGATAATTTAACTTCATCCTGGAAATTTTCTACAACTTCTTTTATCTTTAGATCGTAAATGTCATCAATTATGAATTGGTTATAATTTTTACTCAAACCATTTAAATCCATTTTGAGTTTTTTTACATATGTACCTTTGGAACCTAATCTTAACGTTCGTAACTTTAGCATGTATCAGAACACCTCTTGAAATTAGTTATTATATTTAACACTATGTT
>PKWS01000178.1 GCA_003132105.1 Desulfosporosinus sp. | reverse complement strand
TGGTGGTGTTCTAACCTCGAACGTCCTGTTCGAGTCATGGTGGTGTTCTAACCTCGAACATCCTTGTTCGAGTCATGGCGCATTCGACACTAGACACGTCTGTGTCGTCGCCCTATTTGCACTTATTCGCTGGCCAAGGATGCCCGAGTGTCACTGTAGCCAAGGANNTTCTGACTAGTATAAAGAAAATGAGTGGAACCCGATTAACGGATTCCACTCGACTATAACATTCCACGAGAGATTAGAACATCCACTTATAGTAACGCTTCCTCTAGTGGTGTATACATAATGTTGAGAGCTTCGGCGACTGCCTTATAGGTTAACTTACCGTTAATGACATTAATCCCTTTGCGAAGTGAACGATTTTCCTGGATCGCTTTAAAATATCCTTTATTTGCGATATCAAGAGCATAACCTAGCGTCACATTCGTCAGAGCAAAGGTTGACGTTCGGGCAACTGCTCCGGGCATATTGGCAACAGAGTAATGAACAACCCCATGTTTAACATATATGGGATTACTATGGGTTGTCACACGGTCAATAGTTGCAATACTACCACCTTGGTCGATGGCGACATCGACGATGACACTTCCAGGCGTCATTGCTTTCACCATCTCTTCTGTAACCAAATGAGGCGCACGGGCACCAGGAATCAGTACGGCCCCAATCAGCAAATCCGCTTTAGCTACACTGTTCGCAATATTAAAGGGATTGGACATCAATGTTCTTACTCGACCATTAAAGGCATCATCAATCTCCCTTAACCGCTGTGCGCTCTTTTCAATAATTGTAACTCCTGCGCCTAGTCCAATAGCCATCTTAGCTGCATTCGTGCCCACAATTCCGCCCCCGATAATTGTTACATTTGCAGGAGTTACTCCAGGGACTCCGCCCAGCAGAACCCCTTTTCCACCATAGGGTTTTTCAAGTAATTGGGCTCCGATTTGAATAGCCATTCTCCCGGCAACTTCACTCATCGGAATAAGCAAAGGCAATGAACCATTATCTAATTGGATGGTTTCGTATGCAATCCCAGCCACTTGTTTCTCCATGAGAGCTTTGGTTAATTCCGGCTCATTCGCCAAATGCAAATAAGTAAACAGAATTTGTCCAGATTTAAAATATGCGTATTCTGTGGCAAGGGGCTCTTTGACCTTTATGACCATGTCGGTATTCCAAACATCTACAGCAGAGTCGAGAATCTGAGCACCCGCTTCGCTATACTCCTGATCGCTGATTCCACTACCTTCACCTGCAGATTTTTCCACAACAACTTGGTGCCCTGCTAAAGTTAAAGCATGGACCCCTGCAGGGGTAATTGCTACCCGACTTTCATTGTTTTTAATCTCTTTTGGTATTCCAATCAGCATAATACTACCTCCATCATAATCATTAATCCTCGTCTAGTCATTATAATGCAAGTATAATCCCATCGCAAGCAGTTTAATCCGATGGCTAACCGCCACCTGGATAAGTTCAACTAAACTTCAGATACCTGAAGTAAGTTTCCTTTATGCTCTCAATGGATTGTCCACAATATAAGACCTATACGACTAACCAGAAAGCATTAAATTTTGAATTGTTAAAGTCCAAAAAAGTGAACTCCAAGTATTGAAAAATAACCTTGCATGACGCCAACAGCAACTGCTCCAACAGTAACAAACATTGCTGCAACTGTGTAGTAGAGAAATTCTCTGCGTAGCGATTCCCCTCTAGCCTTACCTCGAAGTAACAGAAACGAAAAAACAGTAGCGAGTCCTGCTCCGAGAAGCAGTAATGGAATGGCCAAGAAGGCGGGAACAAGGACGGTCATTAGAATCAAGCCGAGCCCAAGCGTCCCTTTTACTCCAATGATAAAACTGACAGTAAACCCAAGAATAAATCCCCGTGTAAAGACAATGAGATATATTAAAGGGGCCCCAATGATTGTGAGTCCTAAGATCCAAATTCCAGCCATCATGATAAACATATCCCTGGCAAGTTGCCCTAAGAAAATCGGATCCAGTGCTTTCGGTTGGCTTTTTAAAAGTGTGTCTAAGAATTTTCCCAATTGAGAGGTTTCAGATACCCCCAAGGCACCGACTCCGACCGCCCCAAACACCACACCTGCAAGATAAACACTTGAAAGCGTGAGATAAATGACCCAATATTGACGAATGTGCTCGCCAAGTTTTATCCACATCTTAGCATCCCTCCCCCTACATCCTATGGAATTTTATTCCATGAACTGGGAAAGTATGTCCACAAATCTACGAATACACCCCCTTCACCTATCGTCACCAATAATCATCCGATTCGACCCTAGACAAGCATTGACATACTAGAGTCCTTTTGCCAACTCTAAACCTATCTCCAGAGCCTGACGGTTAAGCGGGATGAGATTATGTCGATAATCCGGCAGGACTTTCTTTAAAGCCCCAACCACAGATTCAAGGGTCACTGCACCCGTCAACTCGACAAAAGCACCGAGAATAATCATGTTGGCTACCCGAGAATTTTTCAATTTCTCATTCGCAAGCTCTGTTGCAGGAATTTTTAAAACTCTAAGATCTTGACGCTTGGGTTCAATATCGATCAACGAAGAATTAATGAGTACCCACCCGCCAGGTTTGACATCTTTCTCAAACTTTTCTAGAGAAGGACGGTTCAATACAATTAGTGTATCTGGTTCGGTAATAATCGGTGAACTGACCTCTTCATCCGAAATCGTGACGGAACAATTGGCCGTTCCACCGCGCATTTCCGGTCCGTAGGAAGGAATCCAACTCACATGTTTATCTTCTACGAGCCCCGCATAAGCAAGAAGTTGTCCCATGGACATAACCCCTTGCCCCCCAAAGCCAGCTAGGATAATTTCTTGTAGCATTACGCCTTCACCTCCTCTGGCGCTTTTTTAACGCCTAGCGGATAAACGGGAATCATGTTATCGACTAACCATTTTAAAGCTTCTTTAGGTGTGTACCCCCAGTTCGTGGGACAGGTCGATAAGACCTCAACTAACGTAAACCCACGACCTGCGACTTGTAATTCGAAAGCAGTTTTAATCGCCTTCTTTGCTTTGGCGACTTCTTGAGGGTTATGCACGGAGACCCGCGCAATATAGGTTGCCCCTTCTATGGTAGCGAGCATTTCCGACATTCTTAAAGGATATCCATGGATAGCTGCGTCTCTCCCTTTGGGAGACGTCGTGCTCACTTGTCCGACAAGCGTCGTGGGAGCCATTTGTC
The DNA here is from genome assembly GCA_003132105.1 of Desulfosporosinus sp. Lineage (GTDB taxonomy): Bacteria > Bacillota > Desulfitobacteriia > Desulfitobacteriales > Desulfitobacteriaceae > Desulfosporosinus. The sequence goes on along the minus strand of PKWS01000178.1, from coordinate 2,834 downwards.
CACCGGTCATGCCATAAATCGCATTATTGACAAAGATTGTCGTTATATTCTCACTTCTCGCAGCAGCATGCACAATTTCTGCAGCACCGATGGAAGCCAGATCGCCATCACCCTGATACGTAAAAACTATCTTATCGGGATGAACTCGTTTGATCCCCGTGGCGACAGCCGGGGCACGGCCATGAGCTGCTTCTTGCATATCAACGTTAAAGTAGTTATAGGCCAGTACCGCACATCCTACCGGAGATACGCCAATGGTTTCTTCCCGCACGCCCAGTTCATCAAGAACTTCCGCAACCAGACGGTGGATGATACCATGCGTACACCCTGGACAGTAATGAGTTTTTGCAGCAGTAAGGGCTTTGGGGCGTTCAAAAACTGTGATCATGGTTTTCCTCCTTCCCGCTTTTGACCCAGCGTATGATTTCTTCCAGAACAGCTCGGGTGGTCGGAACCATGCCTCCCGAGCGTCCGTAGAAATGCACGGGAATTTTAAACTCTAGGTTATAACGAACGTCTTCCACAAGTTGNNCTGAAGAGCCTCTTTCGGAAAGGGGAATAAGGTAATCGGACGAAATAACCCCGCCTTGATCCCTTGGGCTCTCGCTAAATCCACAGCTGCTTTGGCAATCCTCGCCGATGAACCATAGCCGACTAATACCAGTTCTGCATCGTCTGTCTTATAATTTTCCCAGAGGACTTCTTTGGCCATGCGATCATATTTTCGCTGAAGGTGATGATTATGTTTCTCAAGTTCTATTGGGTCAAGGAATAATGAGTTGATCACATTCGGTTTACGTCCCTTAGCTCCTGTCGTCGCCCATGGTTTTTCCGCCAATGTCACAGGAGTTTCTTCTGCCGGAAATTCCACACCTTCCATCATTTGTCCGAGTATGCCATCCCCTAGGATCATNNGTTGCTGGGGCAAGAACGAGCAGTTTATAATCCCCGTGCCCACCGCCTTTAACCGCCTGGAAATAATCAGATTGAGCCGGTTGAATGCTGCCGAGTCCCGGTCCTCCCCGCTGCATATTAACAATGACGCACGGGAGTTCCGCGCCAGCAATGTAAGTAATCCCTTCCTGTTTAAGACTGATTCCAGGACTTGATGAGGATGTCATAACACGTGCTCCGCACCCTGCAGCCCCGTAGACCATGTTAATAGCTGCAATTTCAGACTCTGCCTGGAGAAACACCCCTCCGACTTCCGGAAGGCGCTTAGCCAGATACTGTGGAATTTCATTTTGCGGAGTAATGGGGTAGCCGAAGAAATAACGACAGCCAGCGCGAATCGCCGCTTCCCCTAAAGCCTCATTTCCTTTCATAAGTACCTTGGCCATTACTTTTTCTCCTCCTTTCGTACAGTGATCACGACATCTGGACACATTCTGGCACAGAAGGCGCAAGAAATGCACTTTTCTTGCTCGACCACAGTGGCCGGATGAAAGCCCATCGCATTGAAATGATCTGCCATAATAACGATGTTTTTTGGGCATGCATCTGTACAGAGCTCACACCCTTTACAGCGGTCTTCATCGAATTCAACTTTCAGCATTCTTTGTCCCTCCTTATTTGTGGCAATCGTAAATAAGGATCCATTTGGAAGACTTGCCCTTCTTCCAGTTCCCAGGGGGGTAAAAGGAAATTCTTTACCGTCTGAATCGGCCCTTCTATTTCATTAGCCAGTTGATCTGCATACCTTTCCGTGATCGCCGTCCAAGAAATTGGTAACCCTAAGACTTCCGCCATCTCCTGAACTAGCGGTAATCCAAGGCGCAGATCCCCTAGCAATGTTTCTCGTCCGAGATTTGGATTACTAATGATACCACTTATTTTTAAGCGAGAAGCCGCTTCAATGTCGTGAAACATCTTAGTCACCATGGGGATATCTTGGGTGAAAGGTCGATAAGGGTTTAAAACGAAAAACATTTCATAGCCTTGGCGCCCAATCAGTTGAGCGAAGGCCCCCAAGGCCGTAGCCCCCATCGGATCCCCTCCAACATCGAGTAAAATTTTCCCCTGAGCACTGGTCAGAGTACCAAGAACGTTTGGACTGATCACTGGAAGATCCGCATTTTCCAGTTCTCCTCCAGGGGTAATTAAGTTGATCCCACTCTTTTTTAGGAAATGGCGAACTTCACGCGCCCTAAAATAGGGTTTGACTATATCAAGGTCCACAAGGTGTACGGTTTCGCCCTGACTTGCATACGCCACTGCACGGTTGAGAACAACCTCCGTTTTCCCACTACCAAAATGTCCGGTATATATTTCTAGTTGGGCCATGGATTCTCCCTCGCTTTCCTTATGCAGATCATAGTCATTGCCCTACTTATTATACCCTTTTAGGAGGAAGGTGCCCATCCTCCTATAGGATCGGCACCTTATATAACTTGATCGAATTATTTAGCCTAAATAGTTTGAACGGACCCTTCCAATTTTCTCAATTCGCTCTTCAGCCATTCGATCCGCGGCTTTGTAGGTAGGGATATTATCTCTTTTTGCAATTTCAATGACTTTTGCCACATTATCATAGACCATTTCCACTTTATTCAGGGCTCTCTCATAATTATACCCTTCCAATTCATCTGCGACATTGATGACACCGCCGGCATTAATCACATAGTCAGGCGCATAAATAATCCCAAGTTCATGAAGCTTATCTCCATGACGTTCTTCTTTAAGTACATTATTAGCAGCACCCGCAATAATTTTGAATTTAAATTGGGGGATTGTTTCATCGTTTATCACTGCCCCCATTGCACAGGGAGCGAAAATATCTGCTTCAACTCCAAAGATTTCTTCACTTCCAACGGCTGTCGCTCCCATTTCGTCAA
>PKWS01000328.1:1834-4705 GCA_003132105.1 Desulfosporosinus sp. | reverse complement strand
ATAGTCTCAAAATGAGATGACACTTTAAGGAACTGGCACAACCTAGCTCTCTAAAACAGCGCCTATTCAATGCTCTATACATCTAGTCTCATTTTGATACTGAAGTCCAGCCTTGACACACGATTTCACGGCTACATAAGACCTCTTAACCCCTGCTTTCTAGGAAAACGTTTTAGTTACACCAATTTGATAATCCTTAATTTTCCGATAGAGGGTTGCTCTGCTAATCCCCAGTAATTTTGCCGCATCGTCCTTATGCCCCTCACTATCAACAAGAGTTAAGGCCTTCATGATTGCTTCCCGCTCCATCATTTTTAAGTTAAGGGATGTGTTTTGAGATTCGGGATTAAGTACCGTTTTAATTCGTTGTGGCAAAATGTCGGCGGTAATCTCCCCCCCTGCCACCATGGTAACACAGTATTCAACGACATTACCCAGTTCGCGGACATTCCCTGGCCACGGATAGTTAGCCAGGATATCTATAGTTTCCTGGGAGATTCCGCTAACTGACCTGTCGGTTACCGTAGAATAATAATCCAAATAGAATTGAACCAAAATAGGCACATCCTCTAGACGTTCACGAAGCGGCGGAATCGTTAAAGGAATTACATTTAAACGATAATAGAGATCTTCTCTAAACTCTCCCGTTTTTACCATTTCATCTAAATCTCGATGCGTTGCGGCGATTATACGAACATCTAGGGGGATAGAGCGAGTACCACCAAGGCGTTCAACTCTTCTTTCTTGCAAGATTCAACACCGTGAGCAGTTGGCTCGTCATCAGTTCTCGTTCATGGTTTTGCTGGTTTTCAATGACCTTCCCGACAAGGAGTTCGGCCATTTTTTCCAAGAAGAGCAGAAGGGATTGCTTATTGTCCATTAGACGCTTCGTTTGCTCCTCATCAAAGCTCACTAAACCAATAACCCCAATGATTTGCTCATCAGCCCGAATAGGTATTGCTACTTCCGCATACTCCAAACAGTTCCCACGGCTGGGACAAGGCTGACAAAGTTCATTATATCCGGGATTATCAATAATAACCGATACTCCTGATTTCATGACATGTCGATAGACATAACCCTCGTTCATCGGGCTACCTAAGCGGTTTTTATACTTTCCTGTTCCGGCAATCCGTATGAGATCAGCATCTGCAATTTCCACTTCAATTTTCAAGGCTGCAGCGATTGCATCTGCAGTTTGTTGTACTGTACTCTTAATGTCCCGCAGCTGATACATGCACTACACTTCAAATTATTTGCCTTATGAATTATATTATATACAATTTATGGTCTCATTTCGATATATTTTTAGAAGTTCAATTATCGACCCGTTGACGGTAATTCCCCATCCCACACGATGCTGCGATATTTAAACGGGTCTGTATTTCCTTCCGTGTTGAAGATTAAAATCTGTGATTTTTCATTTAATTCTAGGGCTTCCCTTGCGCCTTGTAAGGCCTCGTCTTTCAATAAGGAACTGAGCAACCCAGCTGTTACTGCGCCAGATTCGCCAGATATGACTTTAGGATCCCCAAACAGAGGATTAGCCAACACTCGCATTCCCTTTGCCGCAACCCAGTCGGGGCATGAAATAAACATGTCGCTATAATCTCGCAAAATATTCCACCCAATTAGATTGGGTTCTCCACAGGCTAATCCCGCCATTATCGTCGACATGTCTCCGCTGACTATCCGCGGTTTACCATCCCCTGCTAGGGCAGATTTATACAAACAATCCGCCTTATTAGCCTCAACAATCACAGTTTTAGGACGATCTTCTTTAAACAAGGAAGTAAAATACCCTTGAATAGACCCTGCTAGGGCTCCGACCCCTGCCTGAACAAAAATATGGGTTGGTTTCTCCACGCCCAGGTCATTCAACTCTTCTAAGGCCTCGGCCGACATTGTCCCATAGCCCTGCATAATCCAGCTTGGAATCTCCTCATACCCTTCCCAGGAGGTGTCTTGTACAACCACCCAACCATTTTTTTCAGCTTCGACAGCCGTCATACGCACTGCATCGTCGTAATTTAGATCCGTGATCGACGCCTCTGCGCCTTCCTCCCTGATTTTTTCCAGACGGTATTGAGAAGAACCCTTGGGCATATAGACGACTGACTTTTGGCCCAATTGCCGAGCGGTCCAAGCTATTCCTCGACCATGATTCCCGTCTGTCGTGGTGGCAAAGGTTATGTCCCCTAATTGTTCTTTAACCTCTGGGGATATGAGAACATCGAACGGCAATTCACTAATATCTTTGTTCAGCCGCTGGGCAAGGTATCTGCCAATCGCATATGAGCCGCCTAGGGCCTTAAATGCATTAAGACCAAAACGATAAGACTCATCTTTGACAAAGATCCCTCCTACCCCTAAATTCTTAGCAAGTTTCTTGAGTTCACGTAGAGGGGTTGGCTGATAATCGGGGAATGTCCGGTGAAAATTCATGGCCTTATCTATTTCCGACTTACTGAAAAGTTCAGTCGAAACACCGTTCCTGCTCTGTTTATGCATCTTGTTTTGTATCCATTGTATTTTTTCACTCATATTGATTGATCTCTCCTATTCCTTGATATTTTGTTGACAAACTAATTTTTTAATACGCTATCAAAAAAACAATTTCTTGTTTCGCATGTACTCAGTTATCTCCCCCTAAACTAATTGATTGGCCGACCCTTAACTTTAATGCAATTACTGTGCCAACATCTCCGCTTTACTTCTTGGCTAACAAAAAACCTCCCTGATCCATTATCTGGTCCAGGGAGGTTGCTTTCAGTTAGGAATGTTTAATTGATACTTGGTACAGTATTCAAAGAATTTCGTCTTATACCATTTAGCTGCGAGATAAAAACGATACCAATTAGAATTCAAAAA
>PKWS01000328.1:0-1791 GCA_003132105.1 Desulfosporosinus sp. | reverse complement strand
GAGCGTATCCATAAGAATATCAAAGTTACCAAACCTTAGATTACTATCAATGTATTGAGGATGATTTATTAAGTAATCTTCCAAATGTTTTCTGATACTATTAAAAGCTCGATGGAATCTTTCTTTATTATCTATCTCGACCTTCTTATAAGAATCATTGAATTCGTCACTATAATCATAGTCATACGACCACACCAAGTNNATATCTGGATATTCCCTTGCTTGACCATGTCCATAGGCTGGCATAATACTATGAAAATACTCCTCATATTTTTCCTGATTAACTTTCTTAAATGCACGTAGGATTATGTCTACTAACCCTAAGTTAACTTTCGTTTTTGCATCACAATTCTTAATATCATTGACTTTACTTAACATACCACTAAACCCTTGGTGAGTATATGAATCTGCAAATGCATGCAAAATGATACCTAGCTTAGTCAAGTCATCCTCAAGGAGCACATCTTCTAAGATATCTAGAATTACTGGGCCTTCTTCCTTACACCGAAGCTTTTTAGTAAAATTTTCGCCCTTACAGCCTGGCACAAAATGAAAAGCAATAGTGTTGTTTACCATTGCCTCGTAATTAAAAGTTTTAATTCGAAAGTAAGACTGACAAGTCGCCATGTTAAAAAATGCTGGCTTATCGTCAATAATATCATGCTCGATAATATCACTCGCATTATTTATAAACATAAGATTGATTTTAGCATCATCCACATACTGTGAGGCATACGCAACTACATAGGCACTGTCTTTACTAAAACCACATGCTCGACAAAACGCTAAAACAGCATAGTAATGGGCATCTCTTTGCAAGATGTTCTCCTCCTTTAGCAATAAAAATTTTTACTAAATTTGATTATCTATGCACCATACTATGCATCGACTCAATAATATGTACTAAGGAGGCGATTGGTATATGTCCATTCAGATAATCAATTCTAACGAGGAAACGGTCACCGGGAGAAACAGTGCCGAATCCAGCGTCATACATGGGGGGACGGGTAATGAAGAACTGGATAAAGCCATAGAAACCGCTGGTTATTCATATGATCAGAAACAGGACATTTTTTATTCAACCATGGATCCGTGGCAAAGAAACATTGGNNCCTTTAGGGATGATTATAGATTGTGAACCAATTCACTTTAAATATCTCGAAAAAGAATGGCTGATTGGCTTTTGGAAAGGTCAGTACGATTTAGTCACTGGTGGCGAGATAGGCGTCTACACAAGAACAGTTGATCTAAATATTCTTGGTTTTTTTAGTGGCGCTTATTATGATTGTGTCAGCAATACCAATCTATTAAAAATGTCCTATACTCTAAAAAAGAACGGTAATACGCTCTTTACAAGAAAAGGAGAGCACTGGTGGCTAACAGGTTTTAAGCTTGGTGAGTTTTCAGACCCTTCAGAACTAACAATGGATATAACTATTACCTTGCATAATGTAAGTATGCGTGATGCGTTTGTGACTGGATTATGGAATGCAGGATATCCATTAGATGAATTTACAAGAGATGGTGCTACAGTAAGTTTCACATTTGGTAGTCCGCATACACCACCCCCAAATACGCGAAAACCAGCCACGGATCGGATCATACAAAAAAAGAATGAACTATTATGTGAAAAGTATCAAGAAATTACTGGTTCCTCTAATAATATACGGGATAAAGTGAAAGCCATTGAGGAACAATCTCCTGAGATGTATGATAAGGTTATAGGGATTGGGAAATCAAAGCAATTATATGAGGCGTTTACGTCTTTGTTTACTGGCGGTAAAAAAAAGT
>PKWS01000222.1 GCA_003132105.1 Desulfosporosinus sp. | reverse complement strand
CGAATCATTTCCTTCTGTCTAATAGGAACTTCTTCAACTGGAATTTCAACCCCAAGGTCGCCACGCGCAACCATGAGCCCATCAACTACTTCTAGGATAGAGTCTAAGTTATCCACCCCTTCTTGGCTTTCGATCTTGGCGATAATGTGGACATCGGCATCCATTTCTTCACAAATCCGACGCACATCCAAAACATCTGTGGCCTTACGGATAAAGGAGGCGGCTATATAGTCAATTCCTTGGGAAATTCCGAAGCGAATATCCTCAATATCCTTTTCTGTGACAGCAGGTAAGTCAATAAGCGCGCTTGGAACATTAACCCCTTTTTGTGACTTCAGAACTCCACCATTTAGAATAAGAGTTCGAATAATTTTGTTGTCCACTGAGGTCACTTTTAAATCGATTTGACCATCATCGATCAGAATATGGGTTCCAATTTCAACCTTTTTCCATAGGTCAGTATAAGTAATTCCAACCCGCTGTTGATCACCTAGACTAAGATTTGTATCCAGACTAAATACAGCTCCGTTTTCAAGAGTAATACCCTCTTCAGGAACCATTCCAGTGCGAACTTCCGGTCCTTTTGTGTCCAGCATAATTCCCAAATGCTTCCCTATTTTGGCGGCTTCCTCTTTTAAAATTACAAATCTTCGGCCATGTTCCTCATGCGTTCCGTGTGAAAAATTCAGTCGTGCGACATCCATCCCTGCTGCTAGAAGAGCTTGAACCTTTTCCCTAGACTCACTGGACGGGCCAATAGTACAGACAATTTTAGTCCTTCTCATGGAGCACCCCCTCCTGGTTTACAAACCTTTCATTACAATAAGCTTCACTAAATCTAAAATGCGGTTTGAATAACCCCATTCATTATCATACCAAGCCAGTACTTTAACCATACGATCTCCTATCATCATAGTCGACAATCCATCGACTATGGAGCTGGCTGGGTTACCATTATAGTCATGAGAAACTAGAGGTAACTCATTATACTCTAGGATTCCCTTTAGTTTACCATCTGCTGCTTGACGCAAGGTATCGTTTACTTCTTCCTTAGTAGTTGGCTTTGTTAAATTGGCGACAAAATCAACCAAGGAAACATTCGGTGTAGGAACCCGGACAGCGAGTCCATTCATTTTGCCTACCAATTCTGGTATGACAAGAGTAACCGCTTTGGCTGCACCCGTAGTAGTTGGGATCATGGATTGATAGGCTGCCCTCGATCGACGCCAATCTGAGTGTTCAAGGTCTAAGATCCTTTGGTCATTTGTGACTGAATGAGTCGTTGTCATCATCCCTTGTTCAATCCCAAAAGCATCGAGTAAAACTTTAGCTACAGGAGCAAGACAGTTCGTTGTACATGAAGCGTTAGAAATAACATGGTGTTTCGATGGATCATATTTANNCGTCGTTAACCCCCATGACAATCGTGATATCTTCGTTTTTAGCTGGAGCTGAGATGACGACCTTTTTGGCCCCGGCGGTCAAATGTTGAGCAGCGGCGTCACGTTTCGTGAAGTGCCCGGTTGACTCGATCACGATATCTACTCCAAGTTTACCCCAAGGTAAATCCAACGGGCTTTTTTCTGCAAAAATTTCGATACGTTTTCCGTCAATAATCATTGTTCTTCCATCAATTTCCACGGAATTAGGAAGAACTCCGTGAACTGAATCATACTTGAATAAATGAGCTAATAAGTCAGGACTTCCCAGGTCATTGATGGCCACTACTTCGAAAGGAAGAGATTGATTAAGCGAGGCACGAAGTGTAAGACGACCAATTCTACCAAAACCATTAATTGCTACTTTTAAACTCATTGGGTTAACCTCCTTTTAATAATCCGGACATCCGGACAAAGCATTAAATAATGCTTATGGTTAACAATATTCTGTGCAAATAAACAAATCCCTGCTTCAAAAGTGTTTACTTATACAATTGTTCTACTACGTTACCTTATATAGTTCCCTAAAGAAGAGCAAAACTTGCGTTTTACTGACGAATATTTAATAAAGGGAAAATGATTTAATTGACCAACAGATTCTCATCCGTTGATCAATTAAGCGGGTTTTTATGCAAGTATTTCAGATTACGTTCCACAATAATGTTATGGATTTTTCGGTTTTAGCCTACTCCTCTTTTCTTACGGAGTAATACGTGGTAAAGATTTTTGAACATTCCGTTCTTTATGTGTATCGAACTCCGTATAATGCGGGTCTCTTATGGTAACTGGGGATTTTGCTTTTGGATTTTTTTTGTTGGTGCCCATATTATATCCTTCCTTTCTAGTTCAGAATATCGCGACACTAAGATTAGTTTTCCCAGTAAGAAAAATTCATATGCCCCTGAATTATCGTGAACCGTTGGAGATTATTCTACACTATTAGCTAGTGTGCTATAATAATGAAAGAGATATGATTATTAATGGAGGGAAATCAATGTCAGGACATAAGCATTCCGGATTAAGTAATTTCGAAGAACGGGAGAAGATATTGCCTTCTCAGAAAATATTATCAAATTTCGGTATTCATTCGGGTCAGCATCTTGCAGATCTAGGAGCAGGATATGGTTTTTTTGCCATAAGAGCGGCAGAAATGGTTGGAGAGCACGGGAGAATCGAAGCAATTGATATTGAACCCGAACGTTTGCAGAGTTTATTGACGAGCGCCCAGGAACGAGGAGTGTTCCAGCACCTTAGAACGCATCTTGCAGAGGGAGAAACGATTCCGCTTCCCCCAGATAGTGTAGATGTTGCTTTAATATCTACGGTATTGCACGAACTTCATGATCCTTTAAGCTATCTTCAAGAAGCCAGAAGAATCGTTAAAGAACAAGGAGAAATTTGGGTTATCGAATGGCAAAATAAAGTGACAAAGATGGGCCCTCCCCTTGCTGAAAGGCGTTCGATTGATCATTGGGTATCACTTTTGGAACAAGCGGGGTTTGAAAACATCTGGGTTCAGACTCTTGAACCCGGCTTCGTTCTGATTAAAGGGAATTTAACCNNGGAAATTTTTCTCGGGTTCTATGCCACCTGAATTTATAGATTTCTGCTTAGCGCATGGTCGATTTCGTCATTACGCGCCCAAACAATATCTTTATTTCTCGGACGATGAGGGAAATACAGTTTATTTCCTCGTCTCCGGTAGAATTAGTTTGTATTTAATGGGTGAGTTTTCCGAAAAGATTATTCGAGTACTTAGTTCCCCAGTTTTTTTTCCAGAAATCGTTTTAGATGGAAAATCTTATCCACATGCAGCTCTTTGTATGGAGGAGACAGAAGTTTTGGCCCTTGATCGGCAAATCTTAATCCGATATATAGAAAGTAATCCTTCCGTGCTGTGGATCTTTTACCGCGAACTCGCTTTAGATTTACGTCGTTCATACCGACAAATAAGGAACCTTTCACTTGGAGATGCTCGATTACGCTTAGGTGCTAAGCTCTTTGCACTAGCCCATGTACACGGACAGCCATCTTTAAAGGGAGTTTTAATTACTATTCCCCTGTCCGCAACAGAACTAGCAGGAATGTGCAGCCTTGCTCGAGAGTCTGTTAGCCGCATTTTAGGAGAGTTGAAAAAAATAAAGATAATCGCGGTTGAGAAAAAGACAATTACCGTTCTTGATCTTGAAAATTTGCGTCGCTGGATTCATGAGCGTGCAGCCTGTTCGGGGACATCCATAGACTAACGTTTTTTAGCGTTCTAGAAAGTTGGTTAATAGACAATGATTTTTTCTGGTTCTGCGTTTGTACCAACACATGAAGGGATTAAATATGGACTTGATGTAAAGTCACTAACTAAACATTTCCGTTCTTAACACTGGTGAAAACCGCAGCGGCTATTAACACAATCACTAAAAATCCTAACACTGACCACTTAACGGAACCGGGCTTAAATTCCTTAATGATAGTTAACCCCCCTCTTGCTCTTTGATTGGAGTGCCATTGTCAAAAACTAACGTGATTAATCTGCATTTTCCTAAAGATTTTAGGTCCGATAAGTAACACTGTACTAAACACTATGAGACGAAAGCTCAGCATATAAAGTTTTGAGTGTTAAATTGATTGTCACTGTTTTTATTTAGGGGACAATAAGTGGTACTGCATTCTTAAACGGATATATTCCCTTGTAGGAAGGGATCCGCAATTTTTTTCTCACAATCCTCACAGTCTTGTTATCTAGTTTTAAATTTGGGGCTTCTAGTTTGGAAAAATAATCAAAGAGAGTGTCTTGATTTCCAATCACACTCAATTCATAAGGAATCCCGTCAACACGTTTTATGGGTTCTTCGTTCACCAAGATGGTCGATCCACTCAGCACAATAGCTGTTGAGCTAACGATCCGTTGGCCGTTTATGCTGACTGCCTCAGCACCAGCAAACTTCAAGGTGTTAATTATCGTAGACAGGTCATCTGTGCGGAGAGGAAAAAGAACCTTTTTGTCGCGGTCGTCAATGCTAATCTGAATCCCCGGGCCCTCTACTGCTTGCGTTCCTTCGACCATTTGCAATTGTTCCAGCTGAGCAAGAAGCTGAGGATCTGTCCCAACATTTTTCCGCGCCGCGTCCAATTTTCCCAATAAGTCGCTATGGTCTTTTTGAAGTTTAGTATTTTGCGCCTGGGAATTTGACAACACCGATTTCATTTGGGTCATACGATCTGCACTAATTTGCTCTGCTGCCGAGACATTTCTTTGGGTTTGAGCCTGAACAGATATCAGAAAACCGAGGGCAATCGCCACCAGCGTGACAGGTAAGGCCAAGTTTCTCTTCCAGCTGTGCATTATACTCCCTCCTTAACGGGTTCGGCATAATGATAATCTCTCAGTTTGCCTGCCGGAATCACAACTTTACTTAAGACCTCTAGTTTGCGGGTAATTCCTTCCTTCTGTTGGAGATCTCCGAGCTTAGACCAGAGGCCATAAAAGTTAAGAGCACCCAATAAAGTACTCGTATCACCAATAGCATCAATCACATAAGGAGGTATTTGACGAGTTCCATTGATTTGGATATAAGATCCTGAACAATATACCTCCGTATTTGTCATCACACGCTGACCATTGACGGCAAGTGCTTCCGCGCCGCCATTCCACAGGGCGTTAAAAATCTCACGAATGTACTGTTCATGAATTACAAAGAGCATCTGATCTTCTCCCCCAACGGCTGAACGCTTTGAATCATCTAGCGTAATTCGTAGGCCAGGGCCTGCAACCCCAATCAGACCAGCATTCATTTTGGCCTCTTTTAGTTGCTGATTAAACAATGTTGATGCGTTTTGAGCTTGAGCATATTTCGCCAACTCAAGTTGTAAATTTTCATTGTCTACAGAAAGGTGTTGATTCTCTTGTTCCGTTTGAATCAGACTAGGCATAGCCGTTTCCTGCAGTCTCACCTGACTGCCAGTAACTCCCTGAGCCTTAAGCAGAATAATAAAAAGAAATCCGAGCAAAAAACAAGCGAGTCCTAATAGAGAACGTTCATTTTTATTCAACTGCATTTATAACACCTCCATATCACCATTTTAGAAATGAGGACACCCGCAGGGGGACCTATTTTCTTTTATTCAAGTAACTAATCATCCCCATCTGAAATATGTCGGTGAGTTTGGGACGTTCTATCCCCCCTTTTGTAAGATAAACCTTTTTCTATTGGTTGTTGATGCTCACTTACTTTCTGTATATCTGGGAAAGGGCACATACTTTCAAAAATACTGAGAGTCTTATTGCTTTCCCCGTTAACAATGCTCGGTTCAAACCATACTCCAACTATATTGTCGTTATCCTGTAAGTATTAGTTGAAGGGTAAAATTCAAGTTGTTGGAAAATTGGTTATATTAATAAAGACGTAAATTAAAGGGATATCTGACACCAGAGTCTCTGCCCCGTTGTTCGGAATATTAAAACCACAAAAAGGGTAACTTGAAGCAATACAAATTTAGAGTGCATACACGTTACCTAGCACCCCCGTACATCTGGGCTTTGGGTCCTATAACTTATGTAAAGGAGCACCAGCGTTCATTATTAGACGCTGGTGCATTAATTTTGAACATTTTGATAAAGTAGATACCTTGCTTCTTGGTCTTATTTTGCATTAGGATCTGGATAAGTGAGTTCTGGTACAATTCCTTGGATTGAAATTTAAAATTTATTGTTATTTTCCTAATTGCTAACAGGTGAGATTCCTGACACAGGAATCTCAAATTTCTTGCCGTTTTCGTCTTGATAGATTATTTTGCTAACGTTCTTTTCACCCACATTTATCGAGATTTCCGGATAAAGAGTCAGTACTCCGGGCTGATAAAGCTGACCTGTTTCCTTTGCCCTTTCCTTTTTTTGTTCCAGAAGGCCTGCATAATCTTGTTCCAAGGTATTGGGACCATCATAGGGATAGAACTTACCACTGGTGCCAGTGATGCCCAGTATCTTTCCTTTTGGCGAAAAGATTGTGTCCACTCCGCTGTTATTGGTTAGGGTAAACGCCAAAGCAGCAAGTACAAACTTATTTTCGATGGAATGCCGGAATTCCAATTGTGTTATGGCTAAAGACCAATCCTTACTTTGCATATTGTAAGGTTCCATAGTTCCATTGATTTTGGGTGGATTGATTTTTAGTTCGGGCGTCATATCGACCGGAATTTCAAATTGATTTCCTAGTTCATCACGGTACGTGACTTTTGAAAAACGTGTTTCTGCACTATCTACCGATATCGCAGATGCACGTTTAAGTAACCCGGGCTTAATGCCAGTCTGTGTTTGCCCAATCCTCATCTATAGCAAGCTTGTTTGTAGATAAATCCCAGATGCGGCCTGATTCAATTTCTACATCATACAGACCAATTGTTCCAGAGCCACCGCTAGCTTGTATAGCTTTGGAACTGGCTTTAACTCTATAACACTGGAACC
>PKWS01000329.1 GCA_003132105.1 Desulfosporosinus sp. | reverse complement strand
TATTCCTCGAGCAACTCACCGACAATCGCACGATAATTTCCTAAGCGGTTACTTTGGATTAGTTTAATCAGTTGATTCTTAAGATTTTCCGCCTGTCGTTCACTTATATCAGCTATTAGCGGAAGCTCTTGTCGACGAATTCTAGTCTTAATAAGATTTTCGATTAGTCTAAGTTGTCTGTATTCCTTCGGCGAAATCAGAGTTATAGCCTGCCCTTTACGTCCAACCCGCCCGGTCCGTCCAATCCGGTGCACATAAGAAACCGGATCCTGAGGAATATCGAAGTTAATAACATGGGTTACATTCTTTATATCTAAGCCCCGGGCCGCAACATCAGTTGCTACTAATAATTCAGATTTCCCGTCTCTGAAATGTTTCATGACTCGATCACGTTGTTGTTGGCTCAAATCCCCATGTAACGCTTCTGCAAAATATCCCCGTGCTTCCAGAGCCACTACAAGTTCATCCACTCCACGTTTTGTTCGACAAAAAATAATTCCTTGCCCGATATCTTCTTTATCAATAATTCGGCACAAGGTATCGACTTTAATACTTTCCCTAGTCTCATAAAAAACCTGCTCAATCTGTGGCACGGTTAATTCATCTCGACTAACAGATACGGAACGAGGATTTTTAAGATAAGTTTGAGCCAATTTGCGAATTCCCGGCGGCATTGTTGCTGAGAAGAGCATAACTTGCCGGCCTTCAGCTGGGACTTCCTTTAAAAGACTCTCAATGTCTTCAATAAAACCCATATCCAGCATTTCGTCTGCTTCATCAAGTACAACTATTTTCACATGTTGAAGTCGAAGTGTACCCCGTTTTAAATGGTCTAATAACCGACCAGGAGTTCCGACAACCACCTGATATCCCATTCGCAAGGCACGGATCTGGCGATCAATAGGCTGTCCGCCATAAATTGGCAGTAGTTTGACATGCCGATACTTTCCAATTTTGGCGATTTCCTCAGCAACCTGTATCGCCAGTTCTCGAGTTGGGGTTACAATAAGCGCTTGTACTGCTAGAAATTTAGGATTTGCCTTTTCTGTAATTGGAATTCCGAAAGCGGCTGTTTTCCCGGTCCCTGTCTGGGCCTGTCCAATAATGTCAAGACCTTCAAGAGCTACTGGGATAGCTTCTTTTTGTATTGGGGTAGGCTCTTCAAACCCCATTTCTGACAGAGCCTGTAAAACCTGTTTACTCAATTGATTATCTCCAAAAGATTGTAGACGTTCAACCATCAACTGATTGTATTCTCCTTTCGGTTTAACATATAAACTCGCACCTTATTAAGGGCCGCTTGAACGGTCAACTGACGAACAGACTCCCGTTCTCCGTAAAGCTGAATCTTTTCTACTTGAACACCTTCAGGCGTAGCTAATCCAACGTAAACAAGACCTATTGGTTTCTGATCGCTGCCTCCATCTGGCCCCGCGATACCCGTAGTTGAGATAGACAGATCTGATCCCGCTTTTGAACGGATTCCTTCGGCCATTTCCTTGGCAACCTCTTCACTCACGGCACCATATTTATTGAGGTTTTCTTCACTTACCCCAAGTAACCCTTGTTTTAGAGAATCAGAATAACTAACGACCCCACCCAGATAAAATTCAGAACTTCCCGGTTCTTGAGTAAGGACAGCACCTAGTAAACCTCCTGTACACGACTCCGCCGTTGCAATCGTTAACTGCTCGTTTTTTAATAGTTGTCCTACTATGCCAATCATAGTTTCCTGATCACGGCCAAATACTTTATTGCCTAACCGCCGTCGAATTTCCTCTTCAGCCCGATTTAAGGCTTCTTCAGCATCCTGCGACGTTTTTTTCGAGCTTCTCGCCACCAAGCGAATGTGCATTTCAGCTCGTTTGGCAAGTAATGCCATAGACAAGTTTGGAAGGCTCATCAGATCACCTAGTATTTCCTCAATTGCCGATTCTCCTATNNGTCATTTCGAACGGAGGACCCGGCAATATAATAACGGTCTTACCGTTTTTTTCAATGATGGCACCAGGAGCAGTTCCGATGGGATTGGGTAAGATTTTTGAACCCTTGGGAAAATAGGCTTGTTTCTCATTGTTCAAAGGCATAGGAGCTTTGCGACGACCAAAAAACTGCTTAATCTGTTCTAAACTAGCGGGGTCTAACTCCATTTTAATATCCAGTACTTTCGCGACAAGTTCCTTCGTCAAGTCATCCGTCGTTGGACCTAGCCCTCCAGTTGTAACGAGGAGATCTGTTCGTCCGATCGCCTGACGTAAAACCTGCTCTAAACGTTCAGGACTGTCCCCGACCGTCGTATGATAGTCTACTTCAATGCCCATAGAGGACAGTTTTCCTGTCACGTAGTGAGCACTCGTATTGAGGGTTTCGCCAAGTAATAACTCGGTCCCAGTAGAGACGATTTCAGCCTTCATATAGTTTATCACTCTCCTATTATCAACGCAAACGTTAAACTATTATACTCTAGATTAGTTATTTCTCACTAAACTCATTACTATTCTTCTCCCTTAAATAAAAAAAAGAACCTCTTAATCAGAGGTTCAAACCGCTACAGCCACATTTTGTAAATTGTTTCGCAGAGTATCTCCACTCAAAGTTTCCTCATCTGCAAGAATCTCAGTAATCCTTAACAAGACATCTTTATTTTCCTTAATAATCTTCATCGTTCGTTCTTCGAGATCTGCTAAGATAGAACGCGTCACAGGTTGGCGCTGTTCTGCACTCAAGAGGGAAACATCCGTAACACCTAAAGAAGACATCCCTGCGAGAAGTAACTTTTCAACGAGATTAAGGGCTTGTTCATAATCACCCATAGCCCCCGTACTCCTCATGCCTAGAATTTCCTCTTCCGCAAGTGCCCCTGCTAAAGCCACCATAATCTGTTCTTCCAGCATCGCCTGTGTATACAGATATAAATCGTCCTTGGGGTAATGACGAACATATCCCAAAGCGTTTCCCCGTGAACGGATAGAAATCTGAGCAACCGAGTTTGGCCGGACCTTTTCCGCAAGCACTGCATGTCCGCTCTCATGGATAGCTATACGCCTCAATTCCTCTGCAGAGGGTTTCCGATCAAGTTTTTCTCCCAACATTACTTTCTCGACTGCTTCATGTAAATGGTGCTCAGTAATCTCATTCGCCTCTTCACGCAGTGCAAAAATCGCCGCCTCATTAGTGACACTTTCCAAATGAGCTCCTGAGAATCCAAAGGTTTCGTGGGCGATTTCTACCAAATCAACCTCTTTGGCTAACGGTTTATTTTTCGTGTGGATTTTCAAAATTGCCACTCGACCTTCTTTATCGGGAAGATCAACTTTGACTTGCCGGTCAAAACGCCCTGGTCGAAGTAAAGCTGCATCCAAGGCTTCCGGGCGATTCGTTGCTGCCATTACTAAAATATTAGGCCCTTGCTCAACCTTCAAACCGTCCATTTCAACTAAAAGCTGATTAAGAGTTTGGTCATACTCATGATGGGAAACGTTGCTTCCGCGCTTAGCCCCTAAAATATCCATCTCATCAATGAAAATTATAGCACTCGTTTTCTTTTCCTTTCGGATCATTTCTCGCGCTCTACGAAATAGTCCACGCACCCGTTCCGCGCCTACTCCTGCATACATCTCTACAAATTCGCTTCCGGATACCGACAGGAAAGCCGAATTGGTATACCTGGCTGCAGCTTTGGCTAATAATGTTTTCCCCGTACCTGTCGGACCAGACAACAATATTCCTTTCAACGGACGAATCCCTAAAGCCTTCATCCGATCAGAGTAAAGTAGGAAATCCAACGCTTCTTGAAGTTCCTTTTTCGCGACACTCTGTCCCCCGATGTCCTCAAAATCGATCGCGGTGGTGACTATTGACACCCCGTTTCCGTTTTTTAAAACTTGACGGGATAGGACAAATTTCCAAATTAAATAAGCCCCCACAAGGAGTAGCCCTATGGGCAGCACGTTGTATCCCATGACCAGTAGAAAGGCGAAGACCCCTACCCCTAAGCCTATTAAGATATCTAGTTTCATGCTCTCTCCTCCTTTTAAAGAAAACTAAAAGTTATACTTTCTGACTAGTACTATAAACAGTCCTTAGGCACATTCCAAAAACTAACCAGTCAGTATGCAAGTCTATTTTGTGTCATACTGCGTCGGCANNTTTCTGACTAGTACTATAAACAACTCTATTGTTTTTCAGTCGGTAAATATTTCACTTGCCCATGCCGCTCAATCACTTCCAGCAGTTGAGCATTCCCTTGGTTCAAGCTCATGTAAATAGCATCATTGTCTATTTCTAAGTCGAGCTGTACTCCTGCTTTTTCCGCCTGTGTTCTAACGTTTTGTGCCATCACTGTGAAATTCCCACGGGCAATTCCTTCTTGTACCGCAAACTGCATTTGTTCAGATAATTTCTTAAGGGCGTCATTATCTCGGTCGAGGAATCGAATCGGTAAATTATTGGCCAATTTTTGGAGAGCAAGGCTGGCTTGATGAAGGTTCGTTACCTTGTTAGTCACCACATCCAACTCGTTGAGGCCATTATTATCTACAATTTTGGCGGAAACGACGCCTGATATTTGCTGACTTTGACGCAAGATTGAAACATCCTGCCAATTTTTCTGATAGATAACTTTACCCCCTAATAACAAGCCAAATATCAGGAAACCAACTAGGCTTATCAGCAGTATTCGCTGTTTT
>PKWS01000357.1 GCA_003132105.1 Desulfosporosinus sp. | reverse complement strand
TACTCATGACTCCATATTGCTGCGAAATTGGACCATTTTCGTCTACATTGAGCTTCCCTATGACAATTCGGCCGACATACTCATCGGCAAGTTCTTCGACAACGGGAGCTACCATGCGGCATGGACTACACCATGGAGCCCAAAAATCTACCAACACGGCTTGCTCAGACTTCAGAACATCCGAATCGAAGTTTGCAGTAGTAAAGGTTTTAACATTTGCACCTGCCATTAAAAATTCCTCCTATTTAGTCGAATATGACTTACTTAATAAATTTGCTTAACACCCCAATAAGCTCTTCAATAGCTACATCCTGGTCACTGTTTTCAACGGCTTTTAGCATACATCTCCGTGAATGATGTTCAAAGACAATCGTACCAACTCGGTTAATTGCGGCTCGGACTGCGGCCACTTGTATTAACACGTCAACACAATACTTGTCTTCGTCAACCATGCGTTGAATTCCTTTGACTTGGCCTTCAATCTTTTTGAGCCTGCGAATGAGATCCTCTTTTGAATCTGAATAAGGAGTCGAATTGGTCATTCCATTACATTCCTCCGATACCCTAAGGGGGTAGCTACAATGTTATTATAGCTAATAACCACCCTCCCTGTCAAACTATTTAGAAAATAATTCTTACTATATTTAGCGTACAAGATCCGTTTTGATGTGCAATTCCTGTAATTGTTTGTCCGCCACCGTCGAAGGAGCCTGTGCCATTAAGTCTGAAGCGCTTTGCGTTTTTGGGAAGGCTATTACGTCTCGAATATTATCTTTTCCCGTTAAGAGCATAATCATCCGGTCAAGCCCAAAAGCGACTCCACCGTGGGGTGGGGTTCCGTATTCAAAGGCTTCTAGAAGATACCCGAATTTTTCTACCGTTTCTTCCTCGGATAATCCTAATAAATTGAACAACCTCTCCTGAGTCCCTCGACGATGAATCCGAATACTCCCTCCTCCAAGCTCTGTGCCATTCAGTACCATATCATACGCTTTAGCCCGGACGCTAAGCGGTTCCGTCTCTAGGAGCGGCAAATCTTCATCCATGGGTGCAGTGAATGGATGATGAATTGCAATGTAACGTTGTTGCTCCTCGTCATATTCCAAAAGAGGGAATTCTGTAACCCATAAGAAATTCATAGCATCTTCCGGAATAAGCCCTAATCGTTTTGCCAATTCCAAACGGAGATGACCAAGGGCATCCGAGACGATAGAGTATGTATCGGCAACAAAGAACAAGATATCGCCTGTCTCGGCATGCATGCGTTCAAGCAAAGTGCTCATTTCTATTTCTGTAAAGAACTTGGCAATGGGTGATTTTATCCCTTCTTCAGCCACAACGATCCAAGCTAAGCCCTTTGCCCGGTAAGTGCTGACAAACTTCCCAAGGTCATCAATCTCGCGACGTGGTAGTCCTGAGCACCCTTTGGCACAGATGCATTTCACACTCCCACCGCTAGCCACCGCATTGGCAAAAACCTTGAATCCAGTGTCGCCCACTAGATCTCCCACATCGATCAGTTCCATGCCAAAGCGCGTATCCGGCTTATCCGATCCATAACGATCCAACGCTTCCTTATAGGTTAGACGAGGGAAGGGCATGGTTACTTTTTTTCCAATCGTTTCCGAGAAAATCCTCACCATTAATTGTTCCATCATGGGTAGGATGTCTTCCGCTTCCACAAAAGACATCTCCACATCAAGCTGTGTAAATTCCGGCTGACGATCCGCTCTTAGATCTTCATCGCGGAAACAACGGGCAATTTGAAAATATTTTTCCACCCCTCCAGCCATGAGGAGTTGCTTATATATTTGCGGTGACTGGGGCAAGGCGTAGAATTCTCCTGGGCGAACACGACTAGGAACGAGGTAGTCCCGAGCTCCTTCAGGTGAGGATTTAGTGAGCATCGGGGTTTCTATTTCGTAGAAGCCTTGACTGTCAAAGAAATTACGCATAATTTGGGTGACTTGATGGCGAATCTTGAACACAGCCTGCATCTCAGGACGGCGCAAATCCAGATAGCGGTATTTTAGGCGCACCGTTTCGTCCACATCCACTTGATCAACAATATAAAAAGGAGGGGTTTTAGCTCCGTTTAATATTTCCAAGGACTCAGCAATGATCTCGATCTCTCCAGAAGCTAAGTTCAAATTAATCATCCCCTGAGGCCGTGCGATCACTCTGCCCAGAATGGAGACTACAAATTCGGAACGAAGGCTTTCCGCAAGGGCAAATCCCTCTCCCATTTTCTCCGGCCCAAAGACAACCTGAACAATGCCTGAGCGATCCCGCAAATCGACAAAAATCAAGCCTCCGTGGTCACGACGTCGCTGAACCCAGCCCAGCAAACGAACGATCTCCCCGACTTTTCCTAAACCTAGCTTCCCATTTTCAATCCGTTCTGAAAATATCGTCATGCGCTAGTCACCTCTCTGATAGATCTTGTTAATTTTCTCGACTGCATTAATGAGGGGTACCTGGATTTGTTCTCCTAACGTTAAATCCCGAATAAGGAGAACTTTTTTCTCCAATTCTTCTTCTCCGAGAATGAAAGCATATCTAGCTCCTTGACGATCAGCCGCTTTTAGTTGAGCTTTCAAGCTTCGATTAAGCAAATCCATACTCACTGGCATACCTTAGAGTTCTTAAGACACTAAGGAGCGAAAACCCCTCGGTCTGGGCGCTCTCGCCTAAAGCAACCAGCATAGCGAACAGTCTAGTGTTTTCCCTCTGGAAGTTTATGTCTGAACTTGGAGTGCTGCTAAGACTCGCTCCAACCCCATGGCAAAACCGATGCCGGGCGTTGGGGGGCCGCCGATTTCTTCAACCAATCCTATCATACCGACCACCCCCACAGATAGCACTCTGCGCTCCGATCTCTTCCACCATAACTTCAAAAGCTGTTTTTGTGTAATAATCCAGTCCCCGTACTAAGCGCGGATTAACTCGATAAGCCACTCCTGCAACTCCTAGCAAGGCAAGAACTCTCTCAAAATGGGTACTGCAGTCCTCGCAAAGAGTATCACGAGTTGTCGGGGCCCCTACAGTGAGCCGCTTGACAGGTGGGGTTCTTGCAATCTAAGATGCGCAATGGATTGCCGTCAAACCGGTCCAGACAGTCCTTACAAAGATCGTCCCGTCGTGTGGTCAAAAATTCTTGAAGTAACGCCAGGTGCTTTGTCCGACAAACTGGACAGCCCACCGAATTAACATGGACTTCAAGCTTGGTAAGTCCGAGTCGTTGATATAAGTCCCACACTAAGCTAATCACTTCTGCATCAACAACTGCTTGATCTGCACCTAACACCTCAACTCCGAATTGGTGAAACTGGCGAAAACGTCCACTTTGGGGTCGTTCATAGCGAAACATAGGGCCAATATAGAACAGCTTTACGGGTTGGGGTTGTCCATAAAGCTTGTCCTCAACATAAGCGCGGCAAACAGAAGCTGTCATTTCCGGACGAAGGGTCATAGAACGGTCCCCTTTGTCTAAAAATGTGTACATTTCTTTCTTCACGATATCGGTTGTTTGTCCCACACCCCGCTGAAAAAGTTCTGTTGCTTCAAACATCGGTGTACGTATCTCTTCAAACCCATATTCACGGCAAATTTTCCGCATAGTTTCTTCAAGATATTGCCATTGTTCGACCGTTCCTGGCAACAGATCTTGGGTCCCTTTAGGACGCTGAATCGGCATATTTCATTCCTCCTTGACCAATATTATACTTCTGACTAGTAAAAAAAAGCCCTCGTTCCTTGCTTTGCGCAAGGGACGAGAACTTCTCGTGGTGCCACCCTAATTGACGGAATTTACCGCCCACTTTCCAGTCTATAACGAGACCAGCCGTTGTAAAAAAATACTCCCTTTTAGGTGTCCTACCGAGTATCTCTCAGGCTAGTTCCAGTCTTGCTAGCCCTCCCTGGAGAAAGAGTGACCCAGGATCTTTCCAAAAGGTATCGCGAATATTTTACATCCTATTTATAATTTACTATTTATTTTACAGAGATAATTATCATTTGTCAAACTAAATAGATTTTCATATCAGGTAGGCATTGTGCCGCTTTTCTGCTCCAATGCTGGTTTCTTCACCATGTCCCGGGAAAACCCGGGTATCATCTGGAAGAATCATTAGTTTATCCTTAACTCCTTTAAGGAGTTGTTCCAACGATCCTCCTGGAAAATCGGTTCGGCCAATCGACCCAGCAAAAAGCGTATCTCCGCTGAACAGCCCTTCAGTGCTTAAAAAACAAACGCATCCTGGAGAGTGCCCGGGGGTTGAAATCACTTTTAATTTTCCGTTGCCAATCATAATTTCCTGTCCGTCCTGAAGCAGAAAATCCGCATTCTTTAGAACGAGGGCCGTTCCTAAATAACTGGAAAGGTTCTTCGTCCCATCGGCAAGCATCTCTGCATCGTCCACATGGATCCCCACTAAGACCTCTCCCAAAAGGTCTCTGAGTACATCCACAGCACCAATATGATCCACATGCCCGTGGGTAAGCAAAATATAGTCCACCTTTAGGCCCTTCTCTAAAACCCAGCGATGAATCTTTTTCCCGTCAGCCCCGGGGTCAATGATAACCGCTTTCTTACTTTCCATACAGGCGTACAGGTAACAATTTGCCCCCATGGCGCCCATAGCTTGCCCCTCAATCATTCATCATTCCTCCTAGAACTTCTTCTCACTGTCCAAAAGTAATGTCACCGGTCCGTTATTAATCAGCTCAACATTCATCTCCGCTTGAAAAACTCCTGTTTCCACCTTTAGACCACGACTGCGTGTCGCTTCTAAGGTCCGTTCAAACAAGGCCTTGGCCCGATCCGGTGACGCAGCGGTCATAAAGCTGGGGCGGTTTCCACTCCGACAATCGCCATAGAGGGTAAACTGCGACACCATAAGAATGTCTCCGCCCACATCCTGTACGGAACGGTTCATTTTTCCTACTTCATCTTCAAAAATCCTAAGGCCCACGAGTTTATTAACCATCCAGGTTACATCTTCCTCTCCGTCATCCTGTCCGACAGCCAGTAAAACCAAGAGCCCGGTGGAAATCTCCCCCACGGTTTCTCCATTCACAATGACCGATGCACGATTAACGCGCTGAACAACACTACGCATAATTACTTTCCTCCTGAGTGAACCCGCTCGACATCTGTAATATCTTTGATCTTACGAATTTTATGCATTACCATTTTAAGCTGTTCGACGTTCCGTATCTCGACACGCAACTGAATATGAGCAATAGTATCTTTTTCTACCCGGGCATTTATTCCTAAAATATGGGTGCGTGTATCTAAGACTGTGTTCATGACCTCGGTAACCAAGCGAGGCTTGTCCTTCCCATAGATTTGAATATCAACGGGATAGGTAGAATCAATCTGTTCAGCCCACATTACCTCCACCACCCGTTCACTCTCTTCCTGAGAGTGAACGAGGACGTTGCTACAGTCCCCGCGGTGAATAGAAACCCCACGGCCTCGGGTAATATAGCCAATTATGGCGTCTCCTGGCAGAGGATTACAGCAACGTGAAAAACGCACTAAAACGTTATCTACCCCTTTAACCTGGACCCCGTGAGAGGGTTTGCCGTAAGGGCTCGGTTTTTTTCCCTCTCCTTGTTCAAGTGCAGCAAGGTGCATCTTTTCCCGTTCTTCCTTAGACAGTTCCTCACGCAAGCGCATCAACACTTTATTGGGAGTTAGTACACCGTCTCCGATGGCGGCGTACAAATCATCCACCCCAATGAAATTTTGGCTCTTTCCAATGGCTAAGAGGCTTTCTAATTTAAGGACATTTCCAGGCTCAAGTCCGAGTTTGCGTACCTCCCGCTCCAAACTTTCACGACCCCGGGCGACGTTATCTTCTCGTTGCTCCTTCTTAAACCATTGACGAATCCTATTCTT
>PKWS01000410.1 GCA_003132105.1 Desulfosporosinus sp. | reverse complement strand
GCTACCAAAGAGCCGAAGATATCAATCCCCTCGGGATCCAAATCGCCGAAATAATACACTCGCATCGTTTCTAGAGTCAAGCCCGCTATTTCCTGAGCAAAAGCAAAACTGCCCACAATTTTGCGGCCTTCACCATAGATTAAGAGGTCAAAGGTCACCCCACCGATGCAACGTTTCCCCGCTTGCCAGAATCGTTTGATACTATAAAAGGTGTCCTTGTTTTCAATAATCAGAGCGGTGTAAGACGGAGCAAGGTGGTCTCCAGCAGACTGCTTGGAACGATAATCGATATAGAAAAAGGGTTCTGTCGTAATGTAACAGGACAGATCTGTCAGGGTCCTGCCGATGCGTTGGAGAAAGATCCGACCACGATCACTGAGCAGAAACTTCTCATCGTTGAAGATTTGAAACGAACGTTCATTGACGGAAATAGATTCTCCCAAACTTTCCCTCTGGTAAGGATCTTTCAGGAAAGCATCTAGAGCTAAAATATAGCGTTGATCTTCCGTATACGCTTGAGGGGATTTACTATACGCTGCACTTCTAATGAAGGAGTGTAAATTTATAAGGTTTAGCCGGAGTCCTTGTTCCAAANNCTCCCCGAGCGCATAACTGTTTGAGTATGTACTCGAAGTTGGCATACCCTCCCCGACGAGAATAATCCTCCCCAAGTAGTTGCTCGATTTGGTCTTCAAGCTTCGAACTAGACAGCCCTTTGAGCTTAGATTGGTTGATCAGCGTCTCGATCTCCTGAAGCAACTTGCTTCCCCCGATCTATTAAGTCTTACTACCTACAAATTCTCTATAACCATCCCATCTTCCTGCATAGGGTTGCCAATACTCGGTAACCTTAGTAACCTCTAGAGAGAAAATCGTTCTCGACAGATAACAAAAAGGCACCGGTTTGTAAAACTGGTGCCTAATTAAGGTAACTCTCGAGTAAAAAATGCTATTCCTACTCTATCTATATGACTTTTCAATTCCTCATTGTTCAAATGCGCATAATCCACAATATCAAAGAAATATGGCATAGGGCTTTCATCCTCTAAAATGGCATGATAGTCGCTTGACTTTGGGACTGCCAGTGAAATAATTCTTCTTTAATTGAATAATCCTGAATCCGACGTAAACTTTTCAATAGAGACATTCAATTCTTTTAACAGCCTAATCCATTGGTTTGGTGTTCCTTTATATAATCCCCGCTCGATCCGAAAGAGATACTGCCTCTTCAAGCCTGTTCTTTGTTCCAATTCTCGCAGAGTTATTCCCCGATGTAAGCGCCAACTTTTCAAGTTTCGACCAAAATGGCATTCATCCACTTCCATTGCCTCCTTTTCTAGCCCTGTATATATTCACATTTTTAATCATTATAACACTAACCGTCCTATCTTGTGAACTTAAAAGGGTTTAATTTCTTTAAAAAAGAACAAAATACCATAATCATTTTTAGCAAGTTGTTATGAACATTGGAATATATGGCAAGTATCTAAGAAAGGGGGCAATCCCATGCTAGAACTCGGAAAAAGACTTAAAGAAATTCGGCTGACCAAAGGTCTCAGTGCTAAGGAATTATCTAATCGGTCTGGGGTGGCTCGTAGCCTCATAAGCCAATTGGAGACCGGAAAGCGCCAATCAACCGGTATTGATACCATTTGTCGTTTAGCACTGACCCTGGAGGTTTCCCCCACCGTCTTTCTTAGCAGCGAACATTCCTATAACTCTCACTATAAGGAGGATCTCTCTCCATTTATGGTTAAAGATGGAAGTCAGCCCTTCCTCCGTCTGGCGCAAAAAGCGGAAAAGTCCGGTCTATCACCAAATCTTCTAGAAGAACTACTTGATATTATCGTTAGACTTCGTTCAGCCCCCCCATTGTCCTAAAAAAGCTCCTTGCTTGTTTAGGTTGCTACTCGAAGACCAGTTGAACGAAAACAAGGTGCTCCGCGCATTGCGCGAATCACCTTGTTTTTTAAGTGCTGGCGGGAGAAAGCGATTCTTGTTTAATCATTTAATTTAACGATTCCCATTTTATCGAGCATCTTCCTTAGAGACTCATCCTCCTGGGATTGCTGTTCTTCCGTATACTCGCCCCAATGCAATCCATAGTCATGATATTTTGATTGAGAGACTGAAACCTTAACCGTCTTCTTCATCACAAACCCCGGCAAGGGCTCCTTCATCTTCCAGACAAAACTAATCGGGGCCGAGCCATGTGACTTTGAACGTCCGCCAACCCGCGAATTTGATGAAATGTTTCATCAGTCACACAAGTCATTCGAGCATATTTGAGAATTGCTCTATGATTCTTTTTCCGAGAGATCTTTCAGGTGGAATGGGTGGGTCATCTTCAACTGAAAAACCGTATTTTTCACATACAACATATAAAGACCGGTAATCACCTTGTATTAATTGTTCCCTTAGTTGGACTAACAGGTTAAGCAATTCGTTTTCCACAACATCTGANNTCTTCATCATCTTCATCTTCATAGCCGTCATAGTCGTCATACGGATCATCAATACAGGACCCATCCAAGCGACAATTGATCACGATAATTGCTCGACCACCCTGTTCGAGTATATCTATCCCACAATCGTCCTCACCGTCAAATTCATATTTCTTCAGCTCAGCTACCTGTCCCACCGAATAATCGAACGCGATGGCGAGCGTCCACCAATCATAAGACTCACTGTACATAACATCATAATACTTTTCCATTAGCGTCTCCCAGCCGCCAGGAATATCATAGCCGTCAGCGTGATAAATAAAGCTTACTTCTCTGGAAGTCGGATTGGCTCGACTGGATAATGTAGCGACCGCTTTCCTCTCTTTTTTGCTCAGTACTTTATCAACTGCGAGAAATTCATAGGAGGTTGAACTGTGGTCTGACGTGAAACCTTTTTTTACACTAATAATTTTCATAACTGTTTTCTCCTTATATCACTTTTTTTAAGCAACCATTGGGGATAACCATAACCATCTTCTTCCTCCAGCCATCCCTGTATTTCATCAAAGGATGCATAAGGAAAGCCCCCGTCCGTAAAGCCAATGCTCTCCTGAATATCCAAAATTGTGCCAGAAAGTTCATACTTACCATATTTCCTTAGCTTCGCAGGTGCTAGGACAGGCTCAGGACAACCTGGATCGGCCCCCAAAGCGTCTTCGGCAAACACCCTGCACCCGCCGCAATGGGTTTTAGCAGAACATTGACCACATTGGCTATATTTGAAAGGCTTTTTGGTCCGAAAACTCCGATACCTTTTCAAAACCTCACTGTTCATCCAGACGCTTTTCAAGTCATCCTCCAGTAAATTACCTGCAGAGAAGTCTTGTCCAACTAACTGAGAACAGGGAAAGATTGCGCCGTTCGGTGCTATTGACAAGATCCTATCCGCAGCAGTACAGCCCCTGATCCCATTAGACACAGCTGTTTGAGAAGGCAGTTTTCTTTCCAGAAAAGCCAGCCCGCAGTCCACCCTGAATTGGATATGTGGATAGGTATCCACAGTTTTTAACAACTTCCGTTCAAAGTCCAAAAGAGTGTACTCATCAGGTTTTTCCTTAACCCAACGGTTAATGTCCCCAGGTGGTTTATATCGCAGCAAGGTTAACCTCTTAAATCCTACAGTTGCTAACAATTCAATGATATGATCAAATTCGCTAAGAGTAGAGTTGGATAAAATTAAATTAGCTCCAATATCAAGACCTTGCTCGCTGGTCATAGCTATGAGTTGGATCAGCTTTTTGTTTTCATTTTCCGGATGCTCCAGCAATTCCTCCTGCTTAATTCCGATCTGCAAGCTCTGAATATATTTTGCTAGCTCTCTTAGAGCATGAGGTTCATGCTGATACCTGCCTGTCGTAACATGAACTACCAGCTTCCTTTCATGAGCCCTGGCAACAATGCTAATAATATCTTCCCTCAACAAGGGCTCTCCTCCGCCAATGGCCAATTGGAAAACCCCGGCGTCAGCAATCCTGTCGATGATTGTCAATGCCTCTTTTGTATCAAGTTCAGTCGTGTAATCATCTCGATGTCGTCGTACATAGCAGTCCGGACAATCCAAGTCGCACTTAAAGGTAACTGCCCAATGAACAGTTTCAGGTGCGCTAATAAACTGGGGTGAAGACCCATTAATAATGGTCTGATCCCAGTGGTTTGAACTCTCATTGTAATCTTTATTGAGTAGTCCGTTCGGCATGACTACCAACATTTTAAACGCCAGTAACTTTTCTATTATCCCGATAACCGCTCTACGGTTAATGTGTCTGTCATATACGTTAAACCAAATCACGTCGAGATCGTTAATATCTACTACGCCCATGGTTTTGATAAGTTCTACTAACAAATAGGCTCCCCTGTCAACATCCATCATAGTTCCTGTCCTAGTATTGAAAAGTATACCTCCAAAATATTCCTTTCTATAGTGAACGCTGTCAGAAAGGCTTATATAGGGCGATTTCACATCTCTCACGGCGTCTTACCCCCTCAAAATTCTCTTATCTGTAGTCGTCCAAAAAATGTTTCTATTGGAATA
>PKWS01000263.1:1805-4010 GCA_003132105.1 Desulfosporosinus sp. | reverse complement strand
GAACCAGTTCTTTTTTCTGCGCTTCACGAGTTTCACCCAAGGCTTGACGCTCTTTTGCTTTTATCCCTTGCTCCTGCACTATTTGAAGAACTTGTTGTTCCAGAGATGCAAGAGTATGCTCCGCCCCAGTCAATTCATTAGCACAATTGGCTTGCTCTGACAGAGCTTGAAAAAGGTCATCCTTAATTCGGTCAATATCTTCTGCTAGGTTACTTTCTCGGACAACATTAAGTTTCTGTTCTTGGTCTGAGACCTTGCGCTGTGATTCTTCAACCGTAACCATTAAAACCGCTTGTTTTGCTGCAAGGGTACTAATTCGTTGTTTCAAATGTTTTATTTTTTCCTCATCCACATGGATCTCATCGGTCAACCTAGCGATTTGTTCCTCGAAATACTTGAAACGCTCACCTCGAATGCTTAACTCATGTTTTAAAGTATCTATTGCCTGCTCTGCCTGGAATCCTTCTCCCTGCATCCGTTGTAGGTCATCCTCTATTTCCTTTAACAGAACCTTATCTTCTAAATTTTTACTTTCTTTGACACCCAATATTACTTGAGCCTCTACTAAACTAGATTGCAGGGTTTCCGAATCCTTGGAAGCTANNGTAGAGAGCGAAAGGCTTTGTTCGGCCACTTGGGCTTGGGCAGCCAGAGGAGTCAGTTGTCCCTCAATTTCTCGCACTATATCATCAAGACGTTGGAGATTCAATATTGTTGCATCAAGACGCTTTAAGGCTTCGCGCTTTCTGTAACGAAACTTGGTAATTCCAGCTGCCTCTTCGATCAGCGATCGACGTTCTTCCGATTTTAGGTTTAAGATTTCCTCAACCCGCCCCTGCCCAATGATCGAGAATCCTTCTTTTCCGGCTCCCGTATCCATAAATAGTTCCTGAATATCTTTGAGCCGGCAGGATGTATTATTAATCAAATATTGCCCATCACCATCACGATAGACCCGTCTTGTAATGGTGACTTCCCGAAAATCCAACGGAAAAATCCCCGTTGCGTTATCAAAAATAAGGGAAACTTCTGCCATACCGACGGGGCGACGCTGTGTGCTCCCAGCGAAAATGACATCTTCCATTTTAATCCCTCGGAGGCTCTTAGCACTTTGTTCCCCCAGAACCCAGCGAACTGCATCAGTGACATTGCTTTTCCCGCTCCCATTCGGACCGACAATTACGCTTAATCCATGGCCTAATTCTAATTTTACACGATCGGCGAACGACTTAAATCCCTGAATATGAATTCCCTTCAAGAAAACTGGGAAGTTCTCAGGTTTAGCCATCGTTCTCCCTCCCCCAGTGTTCTAGAACCTGCCTTGCAGCATGTTGCTCTGCTTCTTTTTTAGTGCGGCCTTCACCTTTCCCCATTAAATTTCCTTGGAGAAAAACACCCGCCGTAAAACATTTATTGTGATCAGGTCCCTCTTCCACCAGAATCTGATAGTTCACTTCTTTTTCTTCCCGTTGTGCTTTTTCCTGTAACACAGTTTTGTAGTCCCCGTAATTCCCTTCGGCGACTTCGTCGATGGACGGTTTGAGCAACTCTAAAATAATTCGTCGGGCTTCTTCCAAGCCATATTGCAAGTAAATTGCTCCAATAACTGCTTCCCAAGCATCGGCCAAGATGGAGGGCCGCTCCCATCCACCAGATACCTGCTCCCCTTTGCCTAATAAAAGCTCTTGCCCCAGCTCAATTTCATGTGCTTTTTGAGCCAGAATGGTTTCATTCACGACTGCAGCCCGCATTTTTGTAAGCTCTCCTTCTGGCCGATCTGGATAACTTAAATACAGATATTCCGCAATTACAAAGTCCAAAATCGCATCACCCAAAAACTCAAGACGTTGGTTATTTTCTTTACCAAACTGCGGATTTTCAAAGACATACGAAGGATGGGTCAAGGCCATGCTAAACAGGCGATTCGGCGGGGTCTTAAGTCCTAATCGCTTTGCTAATTTGAGTCCTGGTTCTTGTTTTAGAGACGTCAAGACATATTTCTTTCGCCCAGACCTTCCTTCCGTCTTCATGTAATTCTTAGTCGCGTTACGGCTCTTTTCGACCATTAATTTAGATCTCCTTACCTTTAGATGAATTTTTTTATTACAACTGTAGCATTATGCCCACCAAAACCTAAAGAATTGGACATTGCCACATTCACTTCTTGTTTTCGAGCTATATTAGGGACATAATCAAGATCACATT
>PKWS01000263.1:0-1790 GCA_003132105.1 Desulfosporosinus sp. | reverse complement strand
GTCGAACTGATCGCTAACTTCGTCGCAACACTGCCAAACACAGTTTTAATGGCGGCAGTTTCCACCGAATCATTGGGCCCTGTGCTGGTTCCATGCGCATTGATATAGTCAACATCTTCAGCACTTACCTCTGCATCCTTTAAGGCAAGTCGCATCGCCCGGATTGCACCAGCTCCACCGGGTACCGGGGTCGTAATATGATAGGCATCGGATGTGCTTCCATATCCAGCCAGTTCGGCATAAATGTGGGCACCACGAGCCTGTGCGTGTTCCAAGGATTCTAGAATCAAAACCCCTGCTCCTTCGCCCATGACAAAGCCGCTACGCCGTTTATCAAAGGGTCGGCACGCTTGTTCCGGGTTTTCCTTTTCTGTTGACATCGTCTTAGCGGCGCAAAAACCAGCGAAAGCCAAGCTCGTAATCGGCGCCTCAGTTCCTCCACAAAGCACGACATCGGCTTCTCCGCGTTGAATAATCCGTAACGCTTCCCCGATTGCGTTGGTGGCCGAAGCACAGGCCGTAACGATGGTCATACTAGATCCCTGTAAGCCAAACTCAATGGATAAATGTGCGGCCGCCATGTTGCTAATGAGCATTGGAACAAAAAACGGGGTAACCCGACCGCTCCCCTTAGCCATGAGCACCTCTTTTTGTTCTTCAAACGTTGTCACGCCACCAATTCCACAGCCCATGACAGTTCCGGCGCGTTCCTTGTCCACTTTCTCTAAATCCAGCCCAGAATCTTGCAACGCCATCTTGGCTGCTGCAATGGCAAATTGGGCAAAACGGTCCATGTGGCGGCTTTCTTTTTTATTTATCCAGTCCGTTGGCTCAAAATTTTTGACCTCAGCCGCAACCTTAGTCGGCAAATCAGTAGTATCAAAACGTGTCAATAGTCCGATTCCGGACTTTCCTTCGATTAAATTATTCCAGAATTCATCTAGATTATTCCCCACGGGAGAGATAACACCCAATCCCGTAATCACTGCGCGGTGTTTCAATGCTCTTCCTCCTCTAACCTGAGTATTCCTTTTTTGATATCCTCGAAAATTTCGTGCACTGACAGAATATCATTAATTTTATGGACATTGGCCCCCGAAAATATAAGACCATTTTGAATATCGCCCTGTTGAGCCTTGATTAATCGTCTCATTATACAAAAGTTTCTCTCACACCGTTTAAGACAACGGTCACATTCCGTCGGCCTGACGTCGACTTTGTCTTCAAGAGCCTTGGTGAATGGATTCCTAATTCCTCGCCCCGGCAACCCAACCGGACTATGAACCATTACGATGTCCTCCGCAGTAGCCTTTAACATTTCCATTTTCCAGGCAAGAGCTGCACTGCTCTCTTCGCTAAGTGCAAAGCGGGTTCCCATTTGCACTCCATCTGCTCCAAGTTTCAGTGTCTTAGCGACGTCTTCTCCATTGACGAAGCCTCCCGCACCTATGACCGGGATACTGACTGCTGCGATCACTTCCGGTAGAATATCGTGTATGGAACGATCCGTCCCTAAATGGCCACCAGCCTCTGACCCTTCCACAACCACGGCAGCCGCCCCAAGCTTTTCAGATAATTTAGCAAGTTTAGCAGATGAAACAATTGGTACGACGGGAATGCCCTTTTCTTTACCCCAGGTGAACATGTCTCTTGAAAAGCCAGCTCCTGAAACCAAAAGATCGATCTTTTCATCAAACGCAGCGTGAACCAATTGAGCAAATTCGCTGACGGCGAACATAACGTTTAGCCCGATAATTCCTTTAGTAAGCCGACGTGCTTCGCGAATTTCT
>PKWS01000055.1 GCA_003132105.1 Desulfosporosinus sp. | reverse complement strand
TGTATATGGCAAAATAAAAGTACATAGAATGGCAGCCTAAAAGTACATAAGCCAAGGCACAGAAAAAGAGCCTTGCCAGTCATCCCAAAATCTATTAACCTCTCACATGTAGTCGAATACATAGGGGGAGGAACAGAAAGGATGCTAGCAATGGCTCAAGTAGAATATATCAAATTTTTAAGAGAAGTAAAAGGCTTATCCATTAATGCCATAGCTAATGAGCTAAAGGTTAACTGGCGGACAGTGAAAAAGTTTACAGAGAAAGAAAATTGGAGTGAGGAGATCAATGCCCGGACAAAAACCTATCCGGTATTAGGAAATTATCTAGACATTATTGAAATGTGGTTACTGGAAGACCAGCCCAAAAAACAAAAGTATCGTCACACTAATCTTAGGATATTTCAGCGGTTACGTGATGAATGCGGCTTTGCGGGATCGGTTAGAACCGTTACAAGCTACGTTGCCAATCGTAAGAAAGAACTAGCAACTACAAGCGATACTTATATAGATCTTAACCATCCTGGGGGTGAAGCCCAAGTTGACTTTGGCACAGTTGATATGACGAATAACCAGCAGATCATTGAAGTAAAGTACCTGGTGATGTCCTTTCCATACAGCAATGCAGCCTTTCTGAAAATATTACCGGCAGAGAATATTGAATGCTTTCTGTGGGGCTTGAGGGAATTATTTGATCTGGCAGGTGGAGTACCCAAAAAGATATGGTTTGATAATTTGTCTGCAGCAGTCGCTAAAATCGTGAATCATCAGGATCGGAAATTAACGGTTGCTTTCCAAAGATTCAAGCTGCATTACGGTTTCCAGGCTGAATTTTGTAATCCTGGGAAAGGGAATGAGAAAGGGAATGTCGAGAACAAAGTAGGCACGACCCGCCGTAACTGGATGGTCCCCACACCAGAGCTATTGTCTTTTGAGAAAATCAATGAAGAAATGTACCAAAAAGCGCAAGAATACCTGTTGGAAATTCATTATGAAAAGAAACGCCCAATAGAGGAGCTGTGGCTGGAAGAAAAGCCGAAAATGCTGCCTTTGCCGAGAGAAAAGTTTGAAGTATTTAAGCTGGAAGCCGCGACATTGGATAACTACGGTAAGGTGCTGTTCGAAAAGGAACATTTTCATTTACCAAAGGGGAAAAGAAAAGAGCGGGTTCTTTTAAAAATATATTGGGACCAAGTACAAGTACTGAATCAAAACTATGAGCTGATTGGTTCCTTCCCCCGCCCTTATGTAATGAAAGAACGAGAGATTGAGTGGGCAGAAGGGCTAGCCGTAATCTACCACAAACCGAAGGCAGCCACGTATGCCTGGATCTACTCCGTACTCCCGGCAGAGATAAAAAGTTACCTTGCTGTAGAAGATCTTAACCACCGCAAAAAGCGTATTGGCTATCTCCTGAAGTGGATCTCAGAAGGCTACGACATCATGCAGATTAACCTGGCCCTGGAAGAAACATCGATTCATTTACATAATCAAGAAGGGGTAATGTATCATGCGCTTTACCAGGTTACACATCCCGAGTTAGTGATGGATTCCCTAAGCGAGGAATATACCCCAGCTGCAGTTAGAGGGTATGAACCGGATCTAGATGTATATAATCAACTGTCGAATGGGGGTGGTTTCTCATGAGCAGCGCCCTGATTCAGGACTACTGTAAAACATTAAGACTTGGATACGTATCCCAAATTTATGAGCAAATTCAGGCAAATAGCCAGGAAGCTTACTTGCTGCAGTTATTAGAAGCCGAAGTAGCGGCAAGAAAGAACACAAAGGTGGCCCGGCTAATCAAAAAGGCAGGCTTTAGCCAGTTCAAAACCTTTGCCGATTATGACCCCAGCTGGGCATTGACCCTACCGGAAACGATTACGCTGGAAGAATTAAAAGACCTGATATTTTTGGAGAAGCAACAGAACCTAATGATGCTCGGATCCGTAGGTAATGGGAAATCCCACATGTCAGTGGCACTGGGGATTGAGGCCTGTAAGAGAGGTAAAAACGTATCTTTTTTTCGGGTGTCTGATTTGATATCCAAGCTCCTGGAAAAGCATCAGAATGGCACATTGCCTCGCTTTATGCGGGAGTTAAAAAACTTGGACCTATTAATATTGGATGAATTGGGTTTTATCCCTTTTCATAAAGATGGGGCAGATTTACTATTCAGCGTTATTGCCGAGTGCTATGAGCAGACTAGCATTATTGTGACTTCGAACTTGGAGTTTGGGCAGTGGAATACTATATTTGGTGATAACCGACTTACCGCTGCCATAATTGATCGCCTGGTTCATCATGCACATATTCTCTCATTTACCGGCGAAAGTTATCGGTTGCATCATGCCCTCTCTAAGAAATTTGGCACTGATTAATCTTGGTAAATATGACTGGCAGGCTTATGTACAAATTCGCTGCCTGTGGTGTATTTTTACTTGCCAAGCACACCCTGTGAAGACCTATCTAGTGATATGTTTAAGGTGTTTGACCACTACCCAGCTTATCAAATGTATCGGAAGTATATCGAAATACTCATGAAATAGTCTACGGTAATATCTTGTTGCACCTTGACTGAAAATTGCTTTGAATTGAGATGTGCATAATACCGGCTGATGACATCAGATGTCAAGTGCCGCCAAGAAAGGAGGACTAGATATGGCGTTTGTGCGCTGGCGGGGTGGTTGCTCCCAGTTAATAGCCACCGTCTACGAAGATGGCCGGTCCAGGCAAATTACCCTGGCCAACCTGCCGGATTTTTACGTGACCGAAAGCACCAAAAACCACGTCGCACAGAAGTTTCCCAAGATCAGTGTTGACTGGGCCGCCGTAGACCAGGAGCTCGCCAGAGGGCTGTCTGAGTCTCTGAAAGAAAGTACGCCCCACAAGCACTTGGAC
This sequence comes from Desulfosporosinus sp., assembly GCA_003132105.1. Classification (GTDB taxonomy): domain Bacteria; phylum Bacillota; class Desulfitobacteriia; order Desulfitobacteriales; family Desulfitobacteriaceae; genus Desulfosporosinus. The sequence continues at coordinate 732 of PKWS01000055.1, read as the reverse complement.
TATGCAACCGTCGAACACTATCTGCGTCAATGGGCAAATGAAGCTGAAACGGCAAAGCGATCCAACGATGCGACTAGCTTACGTCTTGCTGCAGATGCTTTGACCAGATGGCGCGCCGAATTCTACTGGAGCAGCCAACTCGGTTCCAACAACCCACCTCAAGTGTAGGTGGATCACTTTTTAATTTATGTGCAGTGGCGTACTCAAGTATCATCAGTGGTAAACTTTTTCATTGAAATTTAGACATCTGGTGAGTTTGGATCAGATCGAGCCTATCAGGTGCATAATTAGGGCTAAAGTGGCCTACTATTTTATTGACATTCGCACCCTGACTCGCTTTATGCGGGAGTTAAAAAAACTTGATCTTTTAATATTGGATGAATTGGGTTTTATCCCTTTTCATAAAGACGGGGCAGATTTACTATTTAGCGTTATTGCCGAGTGCTATGAGCAGACTAGCATTATTGTGACTTCGAACTTGGAATTTGGGCAGTGGAATACAATATTAGGTGACAAGCGACTTACCGCTGCCATAATTGATCGCCTGGTTCATCATGCACATATGCTCTCATTTACCGGCGAAAGTTATCGGTTACATCATGCCCTCTCCAAGAAATTTGACACTGATTAATCTTGGTAAATATGACTGGCAGGCTTATGTACAAATTCGCTGCCATGTTGTGTATTTTTTACTTGCCAAACACACCAGTAGTTATCGTAGCGACAATCTAA